>USDN01000024.1 GCA_900553515.1 uncultured Blautia sp.
TCTGGGCAATTTTGAGTCGATAAGCAGTCGTATTTTAAGTAGCACAATGAGTTAATTTATTGTCAAGAAAGAGGGAAGATATTATGACTTTTTTTCTAACACTAATCAGTGGCATTGGATGGATGATTGTATACGAGGAATGTATACGCTTGGGCTTTAAAGAAAAAACTTATGCAATGCCTTTTTGGGCTTTGGGATTAAATTTTGCATGGGAACTGATTTATACAGTTGCTGATATATTATATGAAGCCCATGGTCCTCTAATAGGAATGAATCTGGCTCAGGCAGTCGTTAATGCCATATGGGTATGTATGGATCTGGTAATTCTCTTTACATATTTCAGATATGGAAAAAAAGAGTGGGCAGACATTTCATCACAAAAATGGTTTTACCCATGGAGTATTCTGGGAATTGTATGCTGCTTCATGCTTCAAGGTGTATTTATCAAGGAATTTGGTTTTATTATGGCAGCACAATATTCTGCCTTTTTACAGAATCTTCTTATGTCAGTCTTATTCATCCATATGCACAGGATAAGAAGAGGAAGAAGCGGACAGTCCTTACTTCTTGCTGTGTCCAAATGGATTGGAACTCTGGCTCCTACCATTTTAATGGGAGTGATTCATTATAATGCCATGGTACTTGTATGTGGGATTTTCTGCAGTGTGTTCGACATACTCTATATTGCTGTGTTATTATTAGATAAAAACAGTAATTAAAATCGGAGGTTATTTGTATATGTTTAATTATAATACTCTACAAACCTATAATGATCTTGAAACCCTTGTTTACAGTTATATTATGGAACACAAGGAGCAGATAAAATATATGACAATCCGGGAACTGGCAGATGCTGTACATGTATCTACATCCACGGTTCTCCGGTTCTGCAAAAAAACAGGATGTGATGGGTATTCAGAGTTTAAAGTAAGATTTAAACAGTTCCTTGCTGAAAATAAAAAAGAAACACAGCTGAAAGACAAAGGTATTGATGAAATTATGTATTTTCTGCATACCATAACTTCAACAGAATATGAAAGAAAGATCAATGAGGTGGTAAAACATATCAGTGAAGCAAAACAGCTGATTTTTATTGGAATCGGAACCTCTGGAATCCTGGGCAAATATGGAGCAAGATATTTTTCTAATATTGGAAAATATACCCAGTATATTGAAGATCCCTATTATCCCGTTCACGAGGATCTGGACTCTGCTATTATCATCGCTCTTTCGGAGTCTGGGGAAACACAGCAGGTCATCCAGATGGCTGAACGGTTCAAACGTCATAATGCCAGAATATTAAGCATCACTAACGGCAATTCCTGTACACTGGCAAAAATTTCTGATTTTCATCTTAGTTATTTTGTAGGACATCACATGATTCATGAAGAGTATAATATTACTTCACAGGTACCGGTAATCTATCTTCTGGAAACCATTGGGAGGCGTCTCATCTGAAACATCACAGACAATCTGCGTAACAGGTTGTTTTTTGAAAAAAACATGTTTTTAGTCTTTGTAACATGTATCTGATACACCTGAAACTATAGTATTATCTCCCAAATTATGTATAATAAAATTATCAGGTAACCGGTACCGAAAAAAAGGAAAGGGGTAGCTGGCATGGCTATAGATTACAGAATCACAGCGAAAGAGCTGGTAAAAGAATTAGGCGGAAACAGCAATATTAATAATGTTACGCATTGTGCAACACGATTAAGATTTATTTTAAAGGATGAATCAAAGATCGATTCAGACAGAGTAAAAAAGATTCCGGGAGTTATTACTGTAGTGCAGGCAGGAGGACAGTATCAGGTAGTAATCGGCAACCATGTAAAGGATGCTTTTGATTTTGTTATGGAGCTGGTTACTATTGACGCATCACAGGCAGAAGCGAATCCTGCAAACAAAGCAGGAGTATTCAGCCGGGTCATTGATGTGATCTCCAGCATTTTTGCTCCATTTTTATATACTCTGGCAGCCTGTGGTATCCTGCAGGGTATCCTTGGTATCTTCGTTGCCCTGAATGCCATTGACACAGCAGGCGGTACATATCAGATCCTGAATTTTATTTCATGGACAGCATTTACTTTTCTGCCTGTACTGATTGCAGTTACAGCAGCAAAGAAATTCGGCATGAACGTTTATACCGCAGTGGTAATCGCCTGTGCGCTTGTATGTCCGGATTATATCAACATGGTAAACGCAGGAGATCCTGTTTATTTTCTCGGAATCCGGGTACAGCTTTTAAGCTATACATCTTCAGTTATACCGATCATCCTTACTGTCTGGGCAGCGTCCTATGTACAGAAATTTTTTGACAAACATCTGCCAATTGTTGTGAGAAATCTTTTTTCTCCAATGTTTACCATTACTCTTATGGTTCCACTGACCTTACTTGTAGTAGGGCCTGTAGGAAATGCCGTAGGCGGAGCCATCGGAGGAGCCTATAATTTCCTTTATGGTCTGAGCCCAATCATTGCAGGCATTGTTGTAGGCGGTTTATGGGAGGTTCTTGTTATCTTTGGTGTTCACTGGGGAATCACTCCTGTAACCGTAGGAAATTATGCAGCCCTTGGATATGATACTTTTACCGGACTTCAGGCATCCGCAGTATTTGCCCAGGCCGGAGCAACCTTAGGCGTATTTTTAAAAACAAAAGACCGTGATATGAAAGGTGTTTCTGCATCAGCAGCCGTTACCGGACTTTTTGGTATCACAGAACCGGCTAT
The DNA here is from genome assembly GCA_900553515.1 of uncultured Blautia sp. Lineage (GTDB taxonomy): Bacteria > Bacillota > Clostridia > Lachnospirales > Lachnospiraceae > Blautia_A. The sequence goes on from USDN01000024.1 coordinate 2,733, forward strand.
CTATGGTGTCAACTTAAGATTAAAGAAGCCTATGATCTGCGGATGTATTGCCGGCGCCGTGGGCGGTGCGGCAGGCGGCGCTTTTAATGCAGTATCCTGGGGCTATAACATGCCTGGTATTGCTACCATCCCTGCATACTTTAAAGCCGGACATACCAGTCAGTTCCTTGGATTCCTGCTTTCCATCCTGATTTCCTTTGTTCTCGGAACGGTTCTTACATGGATCGTGGGATTTAAGGAAGATCTGCCAGTGTCGGAAGCAGCAGCTTCAAATGAACCAAAAATCCCAGAAGTTTCAGAAGAAACAGAAAAAGCATCAGAAGAACTGATTATGGGAAGCCCGGTGAAAGGTCATGCGATCCCGGTTTCTCAGGTTAAGGACGAGGTATTTGCATCCAGAACAATGGGAGACGGTGTTGGAATCATTCCGGCTGAAGGAAAGGTATATGCGCCATGTGACGGAACGATCCAGGTAGTATTTCCTACCGGTCATGCAGTAGGCATTTCTTCCGGAGATACAGAAGCGCTGATTCATATCGGAATCAACACAGTAGAATTGAATGGAAAAGGATTTACAGCTCATGTACAGCAGGGACAGACAGTAAAAAAAGGTGAGCTTCTTGTTTCTTTTGATAAAGATTTTATCGAAAACAACGGATATGATCCAACTGTCGTTTTCATTGTAACAGAAAAGAAGGACAGTCAGAATCTGGAGATTTGTGCAGACGCAGATGTGAACTGTCAGGATACTGTTATCCGAGTAATATAGGAGGATTTTACATGAACAGATTACCGGAAAGCTTTCTCTGGGGCGGCGCTGTTGCAGCCCACCAGGTGGAAGGGGCATGGAATGAAGACGGAAAAGGTGTCAGCATTGTAGACGTGCTCACAGCAGGAGCACATGGTGTTGACCGGCGAATTACAGATGGAGTAAAAAAAGATTGTTATTACCCAAATCATGAGGGCATTGATTTTTACCATCATTATAAAGAAGATGTCAAAATGTTTGCGGAAATGGGGTTCAAATGTTTCCGGACCTCGATTGCATGGACCCGTATTTTTCCAAACGGTGACGATGAAAGTCCAAACGAGGCAGGCCTTCAGTTTTATGATAACCTGTTTGATGAACTGCTGAAATATAATATCCAGCCGGTTGTCACACTTTCTCATTTTGAAATGCCTTACCATCTTGTAAAAGAGTATGGCGGATGGAAAGACAGAAGAGTAATTGATTTCTTTGTGAAATATGCCCTTACTGTCATGGAACGCTATAAAGATAAAGTAAAATACTGGATGACCTTTAACGAGATCAACAATCAGAAAAACTATAAGTACCCTCTGTTTGGATATACCTGTTCCGGGGTGATTTTCCCGAAGCAGGACAATCCTGAGGAATGTATGTATCAGGTTGTTCATCATGAACTGGTGGCAAGCGCTCTTGTGGTGAAAAAAGGGCATGAGATTAACCCGGACTTTCAGATTGGCTGTATGATGGCCTGCGTTCCTCTGTATCCTTATTCCTGCCACCCTGATGATATTATGTTTGCCGCACTTTCCATGCATGATCGTTATCTGTTCGGTGACGTTCATGTAAGAGGCGAATACCCCTCCTATATTAGCAAAGAGTGGCAGCGAAAAGGGTTCCATATTCAGATTACAGAAGAAGACAAGAAAATTCTGAGAGAGGGTACCGTAGATTATGTGGGATTCAGCTATTACATGTCTAATGCAGTAAAAGCCAACGCTGTGGTGGAAGGCAATGGACTGGACGGTTTTCCGGGAAGTGTCAGCAATCCTTTTGTGAAAAAAAGCGACTGGGGATGGCAGATCGATCCTGTTGGATTAAGATATTCCCTGAATATGCTGTACGAAAGATACCAGAAGCCTTTATTTATTGTAGAAAACGGCTTTGGAGCCATTGATGAAATCCAGCCGGACGGCAGCATCTGCGACGACAACAGAATTGCTTATCTGAAAGCCCATATTGAAGAACTGAAAAAAGCAGTTCTGGAGGACGGTGTGGATCTGATGGGCTACACTCCCTGGGGATGCATTGACTGTGTTTCTTTCACAACCGGGGAAATGAAAAAAAGATATGGATTTATCTATGTAGACAGAGATAATGAAGGAAACGGAACATTGGAAAGAAAAAAGAAAAAATCATTCTACTGGTATCAGAATGTGATAAAAACCAATGGAGAAGAGCTATAAAAGGCGCCGCTCACAGAATTCGGGAATCTCCCGGATTCTGTGAGCGGTTTTTGATTCACCGGTCATCATTCGTAAAAATGTCTGCCATATTTACGAAGTTCATCGGTAAGGATTTTCTTATTCCGCATATTAAAGGTAGTAGGAGATGCAAAGAATCCTCCGCCTTTGCCAAGTAGGTCTGCTTTTTCACGGGCATAGGAACGTAAGGTTTCCTCCGGCACATCCACACGGTCCGTGATCGGATCATCCATAGCGCCGTTGATCACAAGCCGGTCTCCGTATTCCCGTTTGACAGAAGCCAGATCATTCACTGACTGGGCAGGATTCCACATATCAACTCCTGCTTCGATCATGTAAGGAATATACGCATCGATCTTTCCATCTGAGTGCATATTAAAGTAAGCGCCGCCTTCATGGGCTGCTTTTACGATTTTCTTTAAATTTGGTGCAATCAGATGCTTAAAAATCTCCGGAGGAATAAATCCGTTTTTGTTAAATCCCCAATCGTCATGATAGCAAATCATTTCCACCGGAAAATGACTGGTGAGTTTCCGGATAACGGCAATTTTATGTTCCGTAAGGGCATCAAAAAATTCTGCAACCTCGTCCTCATCTATAATCAGAGCTTCCAATGCATTCTGCATTCCCATGAGCGAGTGCAGACGCTCAAAAAGTCCTACCTGGAACCACCAGTCAGACATGCGGTTTTCATCATAGTACGGGGCAAGTCCTTCGGCACATTCTTTCCAGTCCAGAGCCTCCAGATCCGGGAACACGATTTTTTCCTGCCATCCTTCAATAGAATCCAGCATTTCATCACCGGGCTTCACAATTGTAGCGCCGATTCCGGATTCAAAAGTCCAATTGCATCCAAACCAGTCAGGGCCGGTTTTGTTATCATAGGATCGTTCACAGATGATATCCGGAGTGATCGGGTATGTATCTCCTGACATGGGTAAATATCTGGGAATCTTATGTTCCAGGAGAAGCTTCATATTTTCCCGGGGAGAACAGGGAAGATCCGGATCATAAGGTTTTGTTCCCAAAGGCGCTTCAGCAATCGCTTTTCCAACTTCCGGGCTGACCGTTGCAGAAACCATATCAACCATCAGCGGAAGCATTCCGTTATATATACGTTTTCCCATAAAGCTCACCTCTTTCTTTTTTGATAATAATATGGTATAACAAAAGCACAGATATGTAAATAAATGATATAAAAATAACAAATTTTACAAAAATTCACAATATAGCTTTGTAAAATTCAAGATCATATGTGTTTCAAGTGGTTGACAATAATAAGTTATCGTATACGAGGTAAGACAATGCAGATCACAGAAATAAAAGAAAATAAAAAACAGTATCTTGCTCTTTTGCTGCTGGCGGATGAGCAGGAGGATATGATAGACAAATATATCGAAAAGGGTACCATGTATGTACTGGATGACAATGGGATAAAATGTGAATGTGTCGTAACAGATGAAGGGAACGGGATTCTTGAGCTCAAAAATATTGCTGTTGTTCCGGGATATCAGAAAAAAGGATACGGAAAAGCAATGATTGATTTTCTGATCCAAGAATACAAAGACCAGTACCAGATTTTACAGGTGGGTACCGGTGACAGTCCTCTTACTGTCCCTTTTTACGAAAAATGCGGATTTGTCCGTTCCCATAGTATTAAGAATTTCTTTACCGATCACTATGACCATCCTATCTATGAATGTGGAGTTCAGCTTGTAGACATGGTTTATCTGCAAAGAAAAATATAAGAGGAATGAAGTCAGACCTTATTTTTGCTGATACTAAATGCTGCCTTCTGTGTGATTCAGTGAAATAATTTCCTTATCTGCTTTTTATCAATTTCGGTAATGCGCTTAAGGGGAATCCCTGCTGCTGCAAAGGCTTTATCTTTTAAATGATCCCGTTTGCGGGCATCTCTGGTTTCATGAGTGCTGTCATCCAGTTCAATGGCAAAAAGCACATACAGATCCTGATCGCAGATCACAAAATCCACATGCTTCTGAGCAATCTTATGAAAATATTTCATATACTGTTTTTTGTCTGTTACAGACAGCAGATCCTTTACCCCTACTTTCGGGCATATGATGCAGTGGTACTCATCGGCCACCTCTCGTAAAAGGAGATAAAAACGGTATTCTCTTTTTGTCAGCAGATGCCTGGCAGCATAGGGATAGTAATTCTTTTTGCGATATAAGATAACAATCAATAACACTATCAGCAAACCGATACAAGTTATATATAAGTAAGGTTTCATTTACAGCTTCCTCCCAAAGCACTCGAATGTATGTTCTATATTCTAAATGATTCTGAAATAAATTTCAAGTAGTAATTACCTTCATATTCATTTTTAATTTACTGCTTACGGAAGCTTAAGTCTTTTCTCACTTGCACTATTCAAAACAAAGAAATATAATATATTTTTTAAAGGTATCAATCGTTTTTATGATGCAATAATGCACCAAAACCAACTAACAGGCCCAACTAACAGGCGCAGAAAGGAAGGCAGAAGATTAATGAAAATTCTCTTGATTGAAGATGATAAAGAAATAAGAGAAATGCTACGCAGTTATCTTATTACAGAAAACTTTGAGGTTGTATGCGCTGCTGATGGAGAAAAGGCATGCGAATATTTCAATACAGATTCTTACAGTATTATCTTACTGGATTTAATGATTCCAAAAATAACAGGTATGGATGTAATGAAATATATTCGTCAAAAAAGTACGGTGCCAATTATCATCATATCCGCTAAAGATTCTGATTCCGATAAAACTTTAGGGTTGGCTCTCGGTGCAGATGACTATATTACAAAACCGTTCTCCCTAACAGAAGTTATGGCTCGGATTAAAGCAAATATACGCAGAAATACGGAATATGCGGCAGTACATCCAGAGCAGACCCGACTTTCATGGGGAACCCTGACCATGAACTTAGAAAATCATACCATCACAAAATCAGGTGAAATTGTTGACCTTACTGCAAAAGAATTTGATATTCTGCGGCTGCTTCTGGAAAATCCCAAAAGGGTCTATACAAAGGCACAAATCTATTCCCAGATCTGGAATGATGCCTATATGGGAGATGAAAATGCCGTTAACGTCCATATCAGTCGTTTACGAACTAAAATTGAGGATGACCCACGAAAACCTCAGATTGTTATTACCGTATGGGGGATTGGCTATAAGCTGGGAGAGCAGAAATGAGCAGTGCAACAATTATCTTTTTACTAAGTATCTGCATTGTGATTTTACTCTGTATCATCGCATATCAGCAGTTTATATTCCATAATGGCACAAAATCCAAGATACATGAAATCAGCAGTAAATTAAAAGAGCTTCTTGATAACGGTAGTGACGAAAAAGTGACAGTCTTTACCGATAATAAGGCACTGATAGAGCTTGCGGCACAAATCAATCGAATGCTGGAAGATCGTCAGAAAGTAAAAGTAGAGTATCGACGGGCGGAAATAGCTTACAAAAAGATGCTTTCTAACATTTCCCACGACATTAAGACTCCTATGACTGTGATTCTTGGCTATTTGGAGATCATGCGTTTAAACGGTACTCAAAATAATGAAATGATGCAAAAGGTAGAAAATACTGCCCGCCGGGTAATGGAATTGATCACACAATTTTTTACACTTGCGAAATTAGAGGCCGGCGATACAGATATACCATTAGAGCGTATAAATATTAATGAAGTCTGCCGGGAAAATCTTTTGTCTTTCTATGAAATCCTTTCTCAAAAAGATTTTCAGGTGGAAGTCGATATACCTGATCAGGTGCTGTATGCAAATGCCAATAGAGATGCGCTGCAAAGAATCCTGTTCAATTTGATTTCCAATGCGATCCGTTATGGCAGCGATGGAAAATATCTGGGGATATTTTTACGGGCAGATCAGAGGGATATTTACATCGACATTATAGATAAAGGGCTCGGAATAAAAAAGAATTGGAAGTATCATCGAATTCCCCACTTTTTATGACCATATGACGGGGCGTGAGAATTTGCAGCTCCATTGTGAGTATATGGGATATTACAATGTTAACAGTGTTGAAAATGCGCTGCAAATGCTGGACTTGACCTATGCAGCTGATCAGACGGTTAAGAGTTACTCCCTTGGCATGAAAGAACGTCTTGGAATCGCAAGAGCCATTATGTGCAAGCCGGAACTGCTCATTCTGGACGAACCAACCAACGGACTCGATCCGGCAGGTATGAAACAAATCCGCGACTTACTAAAAACATTGTGTACAGAATACGGTATTACTATTATGATTTCAAGTCACATTTTGTCCGAAGTGGAAAGTATCGCGGACACCGTGGGTATTATCCATCATGGCAAAATGATGAAAGAGATCCGCATGCAGGATATTGAAGAAATGAACTTTAATTATATGGAGCTTTCTGTTACAAATGAAAGACAGGCTGCCTATATTCTGTCCGAAAAACTGGGACTGCATAATTTTAAGATTCTTGACTGCGGTAAAATTCGCATCTATGATCACTCAGTATCTGTCCAGCAGGTGACGAGAACACTGGCACTGAATGATGTAGAAGTTGTAAGCATCGGCAAGAAATCCGAAACATTAGAAGACTACTTCCTGAAATTAACCGGGGAGGTGAAAAATTATGCTTAAACTGATCAGACTTGTTTCTTCTTCAATAGAACTCTTTACCAGCATGGGATTCCTGATATTTACCAGTGTTATGCTGTCTTCATACATTGTGAGTGCCTATAAAAACAAGACCATGAATTTAATGTTCTCGTATCCGATTAAACGACAGAAAATCCTTATTTCTCAAATGCTTGCTGTATGGATTTTTAACTTTGTGGCATTAGTACTGACAAAGCTGCTGATTTACAGCTGTATTTTGCCGGGCTCACGATTCATGGTTTCCTCGTTCCCACTGGACTACAACATGGCAAGTATTGGATTCTATATCCAGTTGTTTCTGAAATCTGTTGTCACTGTTACCATGAGTTTTGCAGCTCTCTTTATTGGCCTGGCTATGAAGTCCTCAAAATCAACCATCGTATCTTCTTTCTATTTACAATGTGGAAACCAAAGATCTGAATTAATATGAAAATAGAAAATACGAAAGAATTTCATTTTTTTCAATCATCTGTTATAATTACAATAAGAATTTGTGAAAAATCAAAACAGGCTGGATATTTCAGCACAGCGTATGTGAAAGAGGTGACGGAATGGAACTTAGAAAAAAGAGACTGCCTGTGGGAATTGAAAATTTTAGGGAACTGCAAAAGGAAAACTTTTATTATGTAGATAAAACAATTTTTATTAAGGAGCTTCTTACAGGCTGGGCAAAGGTGAATCTGTTTACGCGCCCCAGGCGATTTGGAAAGTCTTTGAATATGAGTATGCTAAAAAGTTTTTTTGAACTGGGAGCGGACAAAGACCTGTTCAAAAATCTCAAAATTGCAGAGGAAACAAAGCTTTGCGAAGCGTACATGGGAAAATTTCCGGTCATATCGGTTACTTTGAAAGGAATGAATGCAGGTACGTATGAAAAAGCCATTGAGATGGCGGTACAGCTCATACGGGGCGAAGCCAGACGATTTCAGTATCTTCTGGACAGCTGCAGGCTTACTTCTTATGACAAAGATGCGTTTATAGAACTGTTAAAAGAGAATATGACTGAAGGGACTTTGTGCAGCAGTCTGAAAGTGCTGTCAGAACTGTTGGAAAAGCATCATGGTTGTCCGGTGATCCTGCTGATTGACGAGTATGACGTACCTCTGGCAAAAGCCTTTGAACGGGGGTATTACGACCAGATGGTGATGTTTATCCGAAATATGTTCGAGTATGCTTTAAAAACCAATGACAGTCTGCAGTTTGCTGTCCTGACCGGATGTATGCGTATTTCCAAAGAAAGCATTTTTACCGGGCTGAACAACATGAAGGTGTTATCCATAGCTGAGGTGCAGTATGATGAGGCTTTCGGTTTCACAGACAGAGAAGTACAAGAGATGCTGGAATATTACAGTCTTTCCGATCATTATGGTGAGATCAAGGAGTGGTATGATGGGTATCAGTTTGGAAACATGGAGGTTTATTGCCCCTGGGATGTCATCAATTACTGTGACGCACTTCTGACAGAGCCGGATGCACTGCCTAAAAATTACTGGGTGAATACCAGCAACAATGAGGCGGTCCGGCGGTTCATTCAGGAATCGGATAACGTGACTGTTCGGCGTGAGATTGAACGTCTGGTGGCAGGTGAAACAATCACAAAGGAAATCCACCAGGATCTGACTTACAAGGATATGTATGCTTCCATTGAAAACCTGTGGAGCGTTCTGTTTACAACCGGGTATCTTACCAAACGGGGCAAACCGGAGGGCAATCGTTTCCAGCTTGCAATTCCGAACATGGAGATCCGCAATATTTTTACTAACCAGATCATGGACTTTTTCAGGGAAAGCGTACCGAAGAACGGGGAAGCACTAAACGCATTCTGCGAAGCACTGAAAAATGGTGACGCAGAGGGCGTAGAAAAACAGCTTTCAGAATACCTGCGGCGAACCATCAGCATTCGTGATACATTCGTAAAGAAAGCAATGAAAGAGAATTTCTATCATGGAATTTTGCTTGGGATTTTAGGATTCTGGGATAGCTGGAGTGTTTCTTCTAATCGGGAATCCGGGGATGGTTACAGCGATATTTTAGCGGAAACAGACGATGGGGAGACGGGTATCCTGCTGGAATTGAAATATGCAGAAGACGGAAATCTGGATGCAGCCTGTAAAAAAGCGTTGGAGCAGATGGAGGAGAAGCGCTATGAGGAAGCGCTATTTGATGAGGGAATGCTTCATATTTTAAAATATGGTATTGCTTTCTATAAAAAGCGCTGCCGCGTGATGTTTGCCGGTAAAAAAGAACTTTAGTATTAAAATTTATAGAACAATATATAGAAAAAATGATTAGCTATATCTATATATTGTATTGCTATAAAAATATAATTTGTACTTGTATCCTCCAAACGGTGGATAAGAAGCTTTTTCCCAGTAAGACTGGGCGACAATTTTAAGGAACCAGACGTTCCTGACGAAAGCAGTGAGGCCATTTAGAACCAAAATTTCTAAGTGGTCTCACTGTTTTTCAAAAAGGATGCAGATACAAACAAGAATGCAAAGAGGTGGTGAACCGACGTATTTACAAAGTAAATGGGAGAGCAGCTGACAGTTTGAAGGTCTATACTCAAAAGTATATGTTACGAAAAAACACACAATCAGCACCAAGCAACGAATAAATTTCAAAAATGGATAGAACGGCAGTCTTGAAAGCTTTTTTCTAGTATGCTAAAATGTATATTCAGTGCCATGCATTATCATCAGAAAAGTTGGTAATGTTATGGAAAAAACTTAAATGTTAAGAATATGAGCGGTATGTTCAAAAATACAAAACAGAAACTCAATTTTGCAGATCAAGATAAAATTTTAGAGAGAGGTTTTCATACTTGAGTATAAACAAAAACACAAACGAAGAAAAAAACTATCGTAAAAATGTGGTCAAATCAATAGCTGGGGCTTCTAAAAGCCGCGTAAACACCGGGTTTTCGGGGGATATTAGTGCTTTATCTCCCATGATGCAGGAGTATGTAAAAACAAAAGAGCAGTATAAGGACTGTATCCTTTTTTACCGTCTGGGAGATTTCTATGAGATGTTTTTTCAGGATGCTCTCACAGTGACGAAAGAGCTGGAACTGACGCTGACCGGCAAGGACTGCGGACTGGAAGAAAGGGCCCCCATGTGCGGGGTCCCCTTTCATGCTGCGGAAACCTATATCAACCGTCTGATCGAAAAAGGCTATAAGGTTGCCATCTGTGAGCAGGTAGAAGACCCGAAAAAGGCCAAAGGACTGGTAAAACGAGAAGTCATCCGTGTGGTAACACCAGGAACTACTCTGGATGCGGCTTCTCTGGATGAATCCAGGAACAACTACCTGATGTCTATTGTTGCCACAGAAGGTCGTTTTGGCTGTGCTATTGCAGATATTACCACAGGAGACTGCTTCCTGACAGAAGTGGATAAACCTCAGAAGCTTCTGGACGAGATCAATAAGTTTGTTCCTGCGGAAATCATCTGCAATGATGCTTTTTTTATGAGCGGGGTAGACACAGATGATCTGAAAAACCGTCTGGGAATCTGCGTATTTCCGCTGGATGCCTGGTATTTTGACGATGGCTTATGCAAGCGGACATTAATGGAACATTTCCATGTAAATGCTCTGGAAGGGCTGGGGATCCAGGATTATGACAGCGGCGTGATCGCCTCCGGAGCGCTTTTCCTTTATCTTCAGGAAACACAGAAGTCTGCCCTTTCTCATATGGCAGGGATCCGTCCTTATACAGCAGAAAAATTTATGCTGATCGACAGCTCCAGCCGCAGAAACCTGGAACTTGTAGAGACTCTTCGTGAAAAAAACAAAAGGGGTTCTCTTCTCTGGGTACTGGACAAAACAAAAACTGCCATGGGCGCCCGTACTCTTCGTTCTTATGTGGAACAGCCTCTGATCGATGCAGAGGAGATCAATGAACGTCTGGAAGCACTGGAAGAACTGAACCAGAGTCCTATGCTTCGGGATGAGATCCGGGAATATCTGAATCCTGTCTATGACCTGGAACGTCTGATCAGCCGTATCAGCTATCAGTCTGCAAATCCCAGAGATCTGATCGCTTTTTCTTCTTCTCTTGAGATGCTTCCTTACATCCGCCAGATCATAAAGGATTTCAAGAGTCCTCTTTTAGCAAAGATTTATGAAGATATGGATCCGCTGGAGGACATTACGGAACTGATCAGAAGCGCCATTGTGGAAGAACCACCTCTTGCCCAGAAAGACGGAGGAATCATCCGGGAAGGTTATAATTCTGACGTAGATAAATTCCGCCGTTCCCGGACAGACGGCAAAAAATGGCTGACAGAACTGGAAGCCAGAGAGAGAGAACGTACCGGCATCAAAAACCTGAAGATCAAATACAATCGTGTTTTCGGTTATTCACTGGAGGTTACCAATTCCTTTAAAGACCTGGTACCGGAAAATTATATTAGAAAGCAGACCCTTACCAATGCTGAACGTTACATTACACAGGAATTAAAGGATCTGGAAGATCTGATTCTTGGAGCAGAAGATAAGCTTTATGCCCTGGAATATGAGCTTTTCTGTGACGTACGAGACAAGGTTGGCGCAGAGGTTGTCCGCATTCAGAAAACCGCTAAGGCAGTTGCTGCGCTGGATGTATTTGCCTCCCTTGCACTGGTTGCTCAGAGAAACAATTATGTTCGTCCGAAGATCAACGAAAACGGTGTCCTGGATATCAAAAACGGCAGACATCCTGTTGTAGAGCAAATGATTGAAAATGATATGTTCATTGCCAATGATACATATCTGGATAATCAGAAAAAAAGAATTTCTATCATCACCGGACCTAATATGGCCGGTAAGTCTACTTATATGCGTCAGACAGCCCTGATCGTACTGATGGCTCAGATTGGAAGTTTTGTTCCGGCAGAAAAAGCAAACATCGGTATTGTAGACCGGATCTTTACCCGAGTGGGAGCTTCTGATGATCTGGCAAGCGGTCAGAGTACTTTTATGGTAGAGATGACTGAAGTTGCAAATATTCTGAGAAATGCCACATCCAGAAGTCTTTTGATCCTGGATGAGATTGGAAGAGGCACCAGTACTTTTGACGGTCTTGCTATTGCCTGGGCAGTGATCGAACATATCAGCGATACAAAGCTTTGTGGAGCAAAAACACTGTTTGCCACACATTATCATGAGCTTACAGAACTGGAAGGTAAAATTCCCGGTGTAAATAATTACTGTATCGCAGTAAAAGAAAAGGGAGACGATATTGTATTTCTCCGAAAGATCGTCAAAGGCGGGGCAGATAAAAGTTACGGCATCCAGGTGGCAAGGCTTGCCGGTGTACCGGATCCGGTGATCCGCCGTGCAAAAGAACTGGTGGAAGAACTAAGTGACGCGGACATTACTGCTGCCGTAAAAGATCTGACCGCTCCAAAGAAAAAGCAGAAGATCGTATACGATCAGGTAGATATGGCTCAGATGTCTCTTTTTGATACAGTTCAGGATAATGACATCGTGGAAGAGATCAAAAATCTGGACATGTCCCATCTGACTCCCATGGAGGCTATGAATATCCTTTATAACCTTCAGAATAAGATACAGAACCGCTGGTAAATTCTTTCAGGATTTTGATAAAAAGAAACGGAGGTTTGGTTTGAGAAAAATTGCAGTTTTAGACCAGAATACCATAGATAAGATTGCCGCAGGCGAGGTGGTAGAACGTCCTTCCTCTGTGGTAAAGGAGCTTGTGGAAAATGCCATTGACGCAGGTGCTACGGCTGTAACCGTGGAGATCACGGACGGCGGAAAAAAGATGATCCGTATTACAGACAACGGTGCCGGTATCGAAGCCGGACAGATTCCTCTTGCCTTCCTCCGTCATGCCACCAGCAAAATTGAGAAGGTGGAGGATCTGGAGCAGATTGCTTCTTTGGGCTTTCGTGGAGAGGCACTTTCCAGTATTGCCGCCGTCTCCCAGGTAGAACTGATCACAAAGACACCTTCTGCCGTCAGTGGTTCCCGCTACATTATTGAAGGCGGTGTAGAACATTCCCTGGAAGAGCTTGGAGCACCGGAAGGAACCACCTTTCTGGTAAGAAATCTTTTTTATAATACGCCTGCAAGGAGCAAATTTCTGAAATCAGATACCACGGAGGCCAATTATATCCACACTCTGATGGAACAGCTTGCTCTTTCCCATCCGGAAATATCTTTTAAATATATCCAGAACAGACAGGTAAAGCTGCACAGTTCCGGAAATTATAATGTAAAAGATGTTATCTACAGCGTATATGGACGGGATATTACCAAGGCTCTTCTTGAGGCGGATTTTGAAAATGATTTTATGAAGATCACCGGATTTGTAGGAAAACCGGAGATTGCCCGGGGAAACCGAAGTTTCGAGAATTATTATATCAATGGAAGATATGTAAAAAATAATATTATCACAAAAGCCATTGAAAATGCTTACAAAGGTTTTCTTATGCAGCACAAATTTCCCTTTGTATCTCTTCAGATCGAAATGGAAGGAAATGATCTGGATGTCAATGTACATCCGGCAAAAAGAGAAGTCCGTTTTGCCAGAGAACAGGAGGTTTATGAAGCAGTATACGATACGGTGCGCCGTGCCCTGACAGCCAGAGAAATGATTCCAAAGGTGACCCTTGAGAAACCTCAGCCGGAGAAAAAAGAAGCACCTGTAAAATCTGTGGCCATTCCGGAGCCTTTCGAGAAAAAAAGAAGAGAGCAGGTGTATGAAAGTGCTGTAAGAGAAATGCATACTCCTTATGGAATGCATACGGAAAAACAGGTATTCTCTCCCTCTGAAGAAAATCTTTTTGAAGGGACTCTGAGACAGAAACAGCAGAAAGAAGAAAAACAGAAACTGCCAAAAGAAGAACCACCGCAGGAAATGCAAAAAAAAGAACAAAAACAGCTGGAACCTCAGGAACCAGTACTGAAAAAGGAAGAGCCGAAGAAAGAGGAACTGCCAACAGAAAAGCCACAAACAGAAGAAACAAAAAAAGAAGAGCCAAAGTCTTTTATAAAGGAACAGGAAGAACAGCAGCTGGAACTTTTTGAGGAAAAGCTTCTGGCTCCGGAATCCAGGGAACGGATCCGTCTGATCGGTCAGGTTTTTGACACCTACTGGCTGGCACAGTTTGGTGACGCATTCTATATCATCGATCAGCATGCAGCTCATGAAAAAGTATATTACGAACGTTTTGTAAAAAAATTCCGTGAAAATACCGTAGATGCCCAATATCTGACTCCGCCGCTGATTGTTACTCTGAATCTTCAGGAAGAAAGCCTTCTGAAAGCCAATGAAGACTATTTCCGGCAGTTTGGATTTGAGATAGAGCATTTCGGCGGAAAGGAATACTGTATCAGTGCCGTTCCTTCTAACCTTTATGGACTCAGCGAAGAAGAACTCTTTCTGGAAATGCTGGATCATCTGGCTGCAGAGGGAGATAAAGACGCTCTTGATATTTTTGCTTCCAGACTGGCAACCATGGCATGTAAAGCTGCAGTAAAGGGAAATCATGCCATGTCCCCGGCAGAAGCGGAAAAGCTTTTGGACGAACTTCTGACTCTGGACAATCCCTATCATTGTCCTCATGGAAGACCAACTGTCATTTCCATGACAAAAACAGAACTGGAAAAGAAATTTAAAAGAATTGTTTAGGAGGCCATATGAAAAAGCCATTGATCGTACTGACCGGTCCCACAGCCGTTGGAAAAACAAATCTTTCCATAGCTTTGGCCAAAGCTGTAAACGGAGAGATTATTTCCGCAGATTCCATGCAGGTTTATCAGAAAATGGACATTGGCTCTGCAAAGATCCGTCCGGAGGAAATGGACGGAGTGAGTCATTATCTGGTAGATGTTCTGGATCCAAAAGAGGAATTTCATATTGTAAAGTTCCAGCAGATGGCAAAGGTAGCCATAGAAGAGATCTATGCAAAGGGAAAGATCCCAATTCTGGTAGGCGGAACCGGCTTTTATATTCAGGCAGTTACAAAAGATATTGATTTTACTCAGGCCCGGCAGGAAGATCACTACCGTAAGGAACTGGAAGCTCTTGCAGAAGAAAAAGGCGCCGGATATCTCCATGAAATGCTGAAAAAGGTGGATCCCAGAAGTGCAGAAGACATCCATGCCCACAATGTAAAACGTGTGATCCGTGCGCTGGAATTTTATCATCAGAACGGAACTCCTATTTCTGCCCATAACGCAGAACAGAAACAAAATGAAAGTCCGTATGCTCTTGCATATTTTGTACTGAACATGCCAAGAGAACTTCTGTATCAGCGGATCGACCGCCGTGTGGATCAGATGCTGGAGGAGGGGCTTCTGGAAGAGGTGAAAGGACTCCGGAAAGAAGGTTGTCATCGGGGAATGGTTTCCATGCAGGGACTTGGCTATAAAGAGATCCTGGCATATCTGGATGGAGAGTATCCCCTGGAAGAAGCAATCCGGGTCCTGAAACGGGATACCCGTCATTTTGCCAAAAGACAGCTGACCTGGTTTCGCAGAGAGCCGGAAGTCGTATGGGTAGACAAAGACAGATTTAACTATGAAGAAGATCAGATACTTGGCTATATGCTGGATATCTGCAAAGATAAAGGACTGCTGTGATAAAACAGTGAAAAATAAGAACAGATGAGGTGGAAAATGAAACAGATATATGAACAGATGGGAATCTCCCGGGAAGTTTATGAATTTGGGGCAGAGATAGAGGCATCTCTGAAAGAACGTTTTGAAGAATTTGACAGAAAAGCAGAATATAACCAGATGAAAGTCCTGCTTGCCATGCAGAAAAATAAAGTCAGCTCCGAATGCTTTAACGGAAGCTCCGGTTATGGATATGATGATTTCGGACGTGATACACTAGAAAAGGTTTACGCAGACACCTTCCACACAGAGGCCTGTCTGGTACGTCCTCAGATTGCCTGCGGAACCCATGCTCTTGCCATTGCCCTTTTTGGAAATCTTCGTCCGGGAGACGAACTTCTGGCACCTGCCGGAAAGCCATATGATACGCTGGAAGAAGTAATCGGCATCCGTCCGGCAAAAGGATCTCTTGCAGAATATGGCGTTACTTATCGCCAGGTGGATCTGAAAGAGGACGGAACCTTTGATTATGACAGAATCCGTGAAGCCATCAATGAAAAAACAAAACTTGTGGAAATCCAGCGTTCCAAGGGTTATCAGACAAGACCTTCCTTTTCTGTACAGCAGATCGGAGAACTGATTTCATTTGTAAAAAGCATTAAGCCAGATGTGATCTGTATGGTAGATAACTGCTACGGAGAATTTGTAGATACCGTAGAGCCAAGCGATGTAGGGGCAGATATGATCGTTGGTTCCCTTATCAAAAATCCCGGCGGCGGACTGGCTCCTATCGGCGGATATATCGCAGGAGCAAAAGAATGCGTAGAAAATGCAGCCACCCGTATGACCTGCCCGGGGCTTGGTATGGAAGTTGGGGCATCTCTTGGGGTAAACCGTTCTTTCTATCAGGGATTTTTCCTGGCGCCTATGGTGACAAAAGGGGCTGTAAAAGGAGCTGTATTCGCAGCAAATATTTATGAAAAACTTGGTTTCCCGGTAATTCCAAACGGTCAGGAACCACGGCAGGATATCATTCAGGCAGTGACTTTAAATTCTCCGGAACGTGTGGTTGCATTCTGCAAAGGAATCCAGGCAGCTGCTCCTGTAGATTCTTATGTGGATCCGGAGCCCTGGGATATGCCGGGCTATGACAGCGAAGTGATCATGGCTGCGGGGGCTTTTGTCCAGGGATCTTCCATCGAGCTTTCTGCCGACGGTCCTATGAAGCCTCCATACGCGGTTTACTTCCAGGGAGGACTTACCTGGGAGCATGCCAAACTTGGCATTCTTATGTCTGTTCAGAAGCTTCTGGATAAAAATCTGATTACACTGCCGTGATCCAGCTGTACACATAAGAAATCAAAAATATCATTCATTTGTTTCAGGAGGCACTGCCATGCAAGAGCAACCGAAAAAAAAGAAAAAACAGGCTCCGGATCCGCTGCATTCCCTGATTGTTGTGGGAGGGGGCGCAGCAGGGCTTATGGCTGCCATCCAGGCGGCGCAGCAGGGTGTTTCAGTTACAATTCTGGAGCACAATGAAAAAACAGGTCGCAAGATCTGCGTAACCGGAAACGGCCGCTGTAATCTTACAAACCTGAACCAGTATGAAGGAGCATACAGAGGAAAGAATCCGGAATTTGTCAGGGAGATCTTCCGTCAGTTTTCTGTAACAGATACTCTGGAATTTTTTGAGAAGATCGGAATTCTTACCGTTGAGAAAAAAGGCTGGCTGTATCCAAGAAGCGGTCAGGCAAAATCTGTATCGGAACTTCTGGAAGCAAAAGCACGCAGCCTGAAAATAAAGATCAAAACCAGAGAACATGTAACAAAAGTTTTCCAAAAAAATGGATTATGGAATGTACAGACGGAAGGCTGGACTTATCAGGGCGCAGCTGTGATCCTGGCAAACGGTTCAAAAGCCTCCACTGTTTCCGGTTCTGACGGAAGCGGCTATGAGATTGCAGCAGCACTGGGGCATCAGATAATCCCGCCTCTTCCGGCTCTTCTTGGTCTGAAATGCCGTGACAGAGGATTTTCTTCCTGGTCCGGTGTCCGGACAGAAGGCAGGCTTACTCTTTTGATCGATGGTGTTCCCCAAAAAGAAGAGGAGGGAGAGCTGCAGCTTACGGAATATGGAATATCCGGAATCCCTGTTTTTCAGTTAAGCCGATATGCCATTCGGGCTCTCGACGAAAAGAAAAAAGCTGCACTTCGAATCAACTTTTTTCCAGAGTATACAGAAGAAGAGTTACGGACTCTGATCGAAAGCAGAAAAAAACTTTGCCCTTACCAGACAGAGGCAGAGCTTTTGACAGGGCTTCTTCCTGATAAACTGATAAAAGTTCTGCTGAAACAAAAAGATCCCCTGGGTTCTGCCTGCTGCTTTGAACTGGAAGTAACTGGAAGCACTGGCTTTGAACAGGCACAGGTCTGCTCCGGAGGTGTAGATACCAGAGAAGTGGATCCGATGACGCTGGAATCCAGACTTCATAAAGGACTTTTTTTTGCAGGAGAACTTCTTGATATAGACGGAGCATGCGGAGGATACAATCTTCAGTGGGCATGGTCCAGCGGTGCCGTAGCCGGAATCCACGGAGCAAAGGAGATCATATGATACGGATCAGTCAGTTAAAACTTCCCATTACACATACGGAGTCAGATCTGAAAAAAAAGATCGCAAAGACTCTTCGCTGCAGCGAAAAATCTTTTTCTTACGAAATTATCCGTCAGTCACTGGATGCCCGCCATAAAGAAGATAAAAAATTTGTCTATACAGTAGAGGTATCCATAGAAAATGAAAAAAAGATCCTTCATAAAGTTCACAATAATAATATTATGTCAACTAATAAAAAGGACTATGTTTTCCCAGAATCAGGAACCCTGCAGCTTTCTCACCGTCCTGTAATTATCGGAAGCGGCCCTGCTGGTATTTTTTGTGCCTGGTATCTTGCAAAGGCCGGCTATCGTCCTCTGGTCCTTGAAAGAGGAGAAGAGGCAGAAAAGCGCCGGGAGACTGTTGACCGGTTCTGGAAAAACGGTGTCCTGGATCCGGAATCCAACGTACAGTTTGGAGAAGGAGGAGCCGGAACCTTTTCGGACGGAAAGCTGAACACTCTGGTAAAGGACTCCTTCGGACGGAACAGAGAGGTTCTGAAACGTTTTGTGGAGGCAGGGGCAGATTCTGAGATCCTGTACCAGCATAAACCTCATCTGGGTACTGATGTGCTGGTAGATATCGTACAGACCATGAGACACCAGATCGAAGAAATGGGAGGAAGCTTCCGTTTCCGCACCAAAGCTACGGATCTGAAAGTTGAAAACGGACATCTTACCGGAGTGGAGATTGATCATAAAGAAATCCTTCCTGCTGAAGTATGTGTCCTTGCTATTGGACACAGTGCCAGAGACACCTTTTTTATGCTGAAAGACAGAGGGCTTACCATGGAACCGAAAGCTTTTGCCGTAGGACTTCGCGTGGAACATCCTCAGGCCTTGATCAATGAAGATCTCTATGGAGAAAAAGAAAACCCGATCCTTGGTGCAGCCAGCTATAAGGTAACGCATACCTGCCAGAACGGAAGAGGAGTCTATTCCTTCTGTATGTGCCCGGGCGGATATGTGGTAAACGCCTCCTCAGAAGAAGGACATCTGGCAGTGAACGGAATGAGTTATCAGGCCAGGGACGGAGAAAATGCCAACAGTGCAGTGATCGTAACCGTGACTCCGGAGGATTTCTCTCAGGAGGGACCTTTAGGAGGAATTGCTTTCCAAAGGGAACTGGAGAAAAAAGCCTGGGAAATCGGACAGGGAAAAGTTCCTGTTCAGCTGTTTGGAGATTTTTGTACTCATAAGCCAAGCCGAAACCTTGGAGAAGTCAGCCCTTGTATCAGGGGAGAATACATGCTTTCTGATGTGCGTTCCATCCTTCCGGAAGAAATCGGAGATTCTATTGAAGAGGGAATCCATGCCTTTGGAAAAAAACTCCCAGGATTTGACAGGGAGGACGCTCTTCTCAGCGGAATCGAAAGCAGGACTTCCTCCCCCGTAAGACTGGTAAGAGACAGAGAAGGTCTGTCTAATATTTCCGGAGTCTATCCCTGTGGAGAAGGAGCCGGATATGCAGGCGGTATCACTTCTGCAGCCATGGACGGCATCAAAACAGCCGAATGGATTGCTTCCAAATATGTGATGAATTTGTAAAAAAACAAAGGAGAGAGTATACATCTCTCTCTTTTTATGTTAAAATAAAGTTTGATTCTTTACCCGTCTGCAAACAGAGTACAGCAGGTAAATAACATGAAATATACAATAAAAGACCTGCCCGAGTCAGAACGGCCTTATGAAAAATGCATCCGCGAAGGAGAAGAAGCTTTAAGTGACAGTGAGCTTCTTGCAGTGATCCTGAGATGCGGAACCAGAGGGCGTAATTCTCTGACCCTGGCAAATGACATACTGAAAACCTTACAGGCTTCTTCTTATCCCGGACTGCTTGGGATTCTTCACAGTTCTCTTGCAGAACTGGAAAAGATCCATGGGATCGGCAAGGTGAAAGCTGTCCAGCTTAAATGTATCGGAGAACTGTCACGGCGCATTGCCATGACGGCAGCCAAACCAGCCATGAGCTTTCGTCATCCGGACTCCATCGCATCCTATTATATGGAAAAACTGCGTCATCAGGAGCAGGAGCAGATGATCTGTATGATGCTGGATAATCAGAATCATCTTTTGACAGAACGGCTGATCTCAAAAGGTACTGTCAATGCTACACTGGTAACCCCAAGAGAAATTTATGTGGAAGCTCTCCGGTGTCATGCAGTAAATCTTATTCTTGTCCACAACCATCCGGGTGGAGATCCCGCTCCCAGTACTGCAGATATTCAGATCACAGAACAGATCCGTCAGGCAGGAGAGCTTCTTGGCATTTGTCTTCTGGATCATATTATTATCGGCGATCATCAGTATATCAGCTTTAAAGAACAGGGAATGATGAAATAAAGGAACAAATATATGCTCTTAAAAAAAACATATGGAATTGATCTTGGCAGCAGCACCATCAAGGTTTATTCCTATTTGCGAAATAAAAGTTATCTTGAAAAAAATATGATCGCGTCAAAAGGGCGCAGGATCATCGCTGTGGGCAATGAAGCGTACGATATGTTTGAAAAGGCGCCTGCCAATATTGTGGTAAATTCACCGATGGCTTTTGGCATGATCGCTAACCTGGAACTTCAGGAGATCGCCCTTTACAGCATGATGAAAAAAATCGATAAATTTCTGGGTATCGGGTCAGAGATGTATTTTTCTGTTCCCCTTGATATGACTGCTGTAGAAAAACGGGCTTATTATCATGTGGTCAACGGACACTGGCTTCGCAACAATCATGTATATATGGTAGAATCTCCTGTTGCAGATGCCCTTGCCATGGGTGTAAATCTGGAAGATAACCCGGGAAGTATGATCGTAAACATCGGGGCTCAGAGCACACAGTTTTCCATTATCACAGACGGAAAGATCATCATTTCAAGGAAGATCCCCATTGGAGGCCGGCAGATGAATGAAGCTATCTGCGGTGAGATACGAAAACGCTATAATCTGCAGATCGGTACCAGAACAGGAAAGCGGCTGAAACTTGCCATGGGACGTCTCAGTGACCAGAGAAAAGATGCCCGTAAGGTAGTAGGCATAGACAGTATTTCCGGTCTTCCCCGGGAGGAGATCATCTCTGGATATGTGGTCAATGCAGGGATCATGAACTGTGTAAACGAGATCGCGGCAGAGATGAAAACTTTTCTTGAAAGAACGCCGCCGCAGATCGCCTATCATATTTCCAGGGAAGGTATTTACCTTACCGGCGGAAGCACAAGGCTTCCTTACATAGACAGTTATCTGGCAAGCTATACCGGATTCTCATTTAAGCTTTCAGAGCTTTATGAAACATCAGCAGTCTGCGGGCTGGAAAAGATCATCAAAAACAAAGAGCTTGAAAAATGGGCTCAGCCTGTCAAACAACGTAAATTATAATTTTCAGGAGTAGGATACATGAAAAATCTGAAAAAGAAATTTCGATTTCGTATTCATTTAAAAAGCAAACATCTTCTGGTGATCATGACCTTTTTCTGTGTCAGCGCCATAGTAGCCACACTTGCGTCAGGAGTGACCTCATCTCCGGTAAAAGAAATGGCCGGAATGATCGTAGTTCCTTTTGAAAAATCTATTGCAGCGATCGGCTCATGGCTTATGGATATGAACCAGACTTTTCGGGAAAAAGAAGATCTGATTGCTCAGAATAAAGAACTTCAGACCACTGTAGATTCTCTTACTGAGCAGAATAATATCCTGATCCAGGATCAGGCTGAACTTGCAAGGCTGGAAGAGCTTTACGAACTGGATAAGGAATATTCTGACTATCCAAAAGTCGCCGCAAGGATCATCGCCAAAGATCCGGGAAACTGGTATGATACTTTTATGATCAACCGGGGCAGCAAAGACGGTGTTCGCGTAAACAACAATGTGATCGCAGGAAAGGGTCTCGTTGGTATTGTAACAGAGGTTGGATCTACCTGGGCAACTGTCCGTTCCATTATCGATGACAGCAGCAATGTCAGTGCCATGACAGTCAGTACAGATGACACCTGTGTGATCGAAGGGGATCTGGAACTGATCGATGAAGGAAAGCTTCGCTTCAGTCAGCTGTATGACAGAGAAGACAAGGTTTCCGTAGGAGAAAGGATCGTTACTTCAAATATCAGTGAAAAATATGTGGAAGGCCTGTTCATCGGATATGTCAGTGAGATCGAACTGGATACCAATAATCTGACAAAAACCGGCACCATTGTTACCCCTGTTGACTTTCAGCATTTAAAAGATGTTTTTGTTATCACTGTCAATAAAGAAGACGCGATCCAGGGAGGCGCAGAGTCATGAAAAGTAAGATCGTTTTGTTTTTTACGATCATCGTATGTTTTCTTTTGCAGTCCACTCTGATCCATACCATTGCAATAGGGTCCATCACACCTAATCTGCTCTTGATCCTCTGTGTGTCCATGGGATTGATGCGGGGACGAAAAAGCGGTATGTGGACTGGCTTTTTCTGCGGCGCTCTGACGGATCTGTTTTTTGGGTCTGTGCTGGGCTTTTATGCCATGGTCTATATGTTTGCCGGCTTTTTAAGCGGCTATACCTACCGTATCTACTATGACGATGATCTGAAGGTTCCCATGCTTCTGACGGCAGTCATGGATCTTTTTTATAATATGGCTGTCTATGGGCTGCAGTTCCTTCTGAGAGGCCGTCTTGGGCTTTTTACCTATCTGTATCGGATCATCATTCCTGAAATTGTTTATACCGTATTTCTTACCGTGATCGTTTACAGGATCTTTTATCACATCAATCACCGGTTTATGAATCCAGTAAGGAAAGAAAGTGAGTCTATTTGGGTACTAAAATAAAAAAACTGATCAAAAAAATACAACTGAAGAGAACCACTGTCCTTGTGATCGTGTTCGTTCTGATGTCTTTTATCCTGATCCGTCAGCTTTTTGACCTGCAGATCATCCAGGGAGAAAATTATATCAGTGAATTCGAAAGCAGGACTACCAAAAAAAGGATCCTCAAAAGCACCAGAGGAAATATCTATGGCAGGAACGGTGAGCTGATCGCTTCCAATGTGCTTTCCTATTCTCTTACCTTTGAAGATAATGGAAGCTATGAGACAACTCGGGAAAGAAACCTGACTTTGAACGGAGTTGCTTATCGGGTTCTGCAGATCCTTGCAGAAAACGGTGATTCTCTTTTAAGAGATTTCCATATCATCATAGATGAAAACGGAGAATACGCCTTCGATGTGGGAGAAGGCTTTACATTAAGCCGTTTTAAGGCAGACATTTACGGACATCCTCTGATTGATGACCTGACTCCGGAGGAGGCTTCTGCAACAGCGGCTGAAATGATCGAATATCTCAGCGGAGGCGGGGTTAATGGATTTTCTATTGTCCTTTATGGAGAAAATGCCTATACTCCGGAGGAACTGGAAAAATACGGTCTGCCTGAAGAACTGACCAAACAGGAAGTGCTGGATATTGCCACCATGCGATATAAACTGAATACCAACAGTTTCCAGCGTTATATGGCGGTTACGATCGCTACCAATGTCAGCGAAAGTACGGTCGCGGCAGTTATGGAAAACCAGAGTCAGCTTCAGGGTATTGATGTGCTGGAGGACTCCGTACGCCAGTATGTTGATGATGAAAGTATGGGTCCCCTTCTTGGCTATACCGGCCGGGCTTCTGCAGAAGAACTGGAACAGCTGAAGGAAGAAAATCCTGAATATTCCAACGATGCCATCATTGGAAAAGCAGGGATAGAACAGTATATGGAACTGGATCTGCAGGGAACGGACGGAGAAGAAACCGTTATCGTAGATAACCTTGGAAAAGTACTGAGTATTGACGACAGTACTATCGTAGAACCCGTAGCAGGAAATGATGTATATCTGACTATTGATCCTGACTGGCAGAGCGCCATCTATCAGATCCTGAAGCAAAGAGTTGCCGGCGTCCTTCTGACACGTATCGAAAACACAAAAAAATTTGATTTTGAGGCTGTAAAGGATGCCAGTCAGATTTCTGTGCCGATCTATGATGTGTACAATGCTCTTGTTGCCAACAGTGTCATTGACATTACCAGATTTAACGAGGAAGAGGCCTCTGACACAGAAAAAAATTTATATGCCAAATTTCAACAGAAACAGCAGGAAATTTTTGATACAATATCTAACAGGCTGACCACCGATAATCCGCCTGCCTATAAGGACGAATCCGAGGAGGTGCAGGAATACCTGTCCTATATCTGTGATACCATACTCAGGGATACTCTGGGTGTGATCGATAAAGATGCCGTAGATACTTCTGATGCCACCTATCAGGCATGGGTAACAGAGAAAAGTATCAGTCTCAGAGAATATCTGAACTATGCTGCAAGCCAGAACTGGATCGATATTTCTGTGATCTCGCCGGAGGGAGAGTATCTGGACTCTGCTGAAATTTACCGGTCACTGACAGATTATGTAGTGGATTACCTGAAAACAGATCCTGGCTTTTCCAAGCTCCTGTATAAGTATCTGCTTATGAATGATGAGATTTCCGGACAGCAGCTTTGCCTTGTACTGTATGAACAGGGAGTGCTGTCCAAGGATGATGAAGCCTATGCAGGACTTGCTGACGGATCTACCACAGCTTATGATTTTATGGTAAACAAGATTGCCAATCTGGAGATAGAGCCTGCACAGCTGGCTTTGAAACCCTGTTCCGCATCTGCAGTTGTCACAGATGTAAAAACCGGAAAAGTAGTTGCCTGCGTATCCTACCCTGGATATGACAACAACCGTCTCAGCAACAACATGGATACCGATTACTATACAAAGCTGTCTCTGGATATGTCCAGTCCCTTCTTTAACAAGGCTACACAGCAGACGACTGCACCTGGTTCCACTTTGAAACTTCTTTCAGCCGTGACTGGTATGATGGAAGATCTGGTAGAACCGGATACCTATATTGAATGTACCGGTAAATTTGATCTGGTGACACCGCCGATCAACTGCTGGAATAAAAGCGGACATGGATCTTTGGAGATCACAACAGCTATTGAACAGTCCTGTAACTATTATTTTAATATGATCGGTTTTGAAGCCGGAAAAGCAGCCAATAACAAGTTTTCGGAAAATCAAAGCCTTTCCAAACTGCAGAAATATGCTGCAGAGTTCGGACTGGATCAAAAAACAGGGATCGAGATTTCAGAAGCAACTCCTCATGTGTCAGACAGTAAAGCAGTTCCTTCCTATATCGGACAGGGAAATCATCTTTATACTACCAGCCAGCTTGCACGCTATGTGACCGCACTGGCTACTTCCGGAACCGTATATGATCTGTCTCTTCTTGATAAAGTGACGGATTCTCAGGGACAGACATTGAAGACCTTTGATCCTGTAGTATCCCGGGAGATGACAGATGTACCTTCCGGTGTATGGTCAGATATCCAGGAAGGTATGCGCCGGGTAGTACAGACACATGAACAGTTTAACGGACTTGGCGTTGCACTTTCCGGTAAAACAGGTACCGCAGAGATCGACTACCATCAGCCAAACCATGGTCTTTTTATCGGATATGCACCTTCCGATGCACCTGAGTATGCCATTGCCGTACGTATTGCCAATGGATATTCCTCTGGTAATGCCTGTACCACGGCAAATGATATCATGAAATACATTTTTGACCTGGCAGAAGATGAGGAGATCCTTACAGGATATGCTTCTACGGATGTCAGCAACACCTCCAACGACTGATGCTTCGTTCCGGTGTATTATCATTTAAAATACCAGCGAGAAGACCAGAATCATGGAACATATTTTTTAGGAGGAATCAGAAACATGGGTGAAGTCATTGTTATTACGTCCGGAAAGGGCGGCGTAGGAAAAACTACAACTGTTGCCAATATTGGAACAGGGCTTGCTATGACGGGCAAAAAAACAGTTGTGGTGGATACCGATATCGGTCTTCGCAATCTGGATGTAGTACTTGGACTGGAAAACAGAATTGTCTATAATCTAGTAGATGTCATAAACGGAAGCTGCCGCCTCAGACAGGCTTTGATAAAAGACCGGCGTCATCAGGAACTGTTTCTTCTTCCGTCTGCTCAGACGAAAGATAAATCAGCAGTATCACCAGAGCAGATGATCAAACTTACCGATGAATTACGGGAAGAATTTGACTATGTGCTTCTGGACTGTCCGGCAGGAATCGAACAGGGCTTTAAAAATGCCATCGCAGGAGCGGACAAGGCTCTTGTAGTAACAACGCCGGAAGTTTCTGCCATCCGTGATGCGGATCGGATCATTGGTCTTCTGGAAGCAAATGATCTTCGGGATATCCATCTGGTCATCAACCGGTTAAGACCGGATATGATCGCCAGGGGAGATATGATGTCCGTGGATGATGTGATCGAAATCCTTGCTGTAAATCTGATCGGAACAATTCCGGATGATGAGCAGATCGTTATATCTACCAATCAGGGAGAACCTCTGTCCGGACATAAATCGCCTGCAGAGGAGGAGTACAGAAATATTTGTCAGCGTCTTATGGGACAGGAGATCCCGTTTATGGATATCAGTCCTAAAAAAGGAATGTTCCACAGGCTGAGCAGGATCTTTAAAAAATAACCGCATGGCGGAATGATATAGGAGGGGCTTTCTTTGAGGATCATTTTACAGGGAAAAGATCGTTCCGCAGGCTATGCGAAAAACCGGATGAAGCTTCTTCTGGTGTCGGAACGGATCAATTGCTCTCCACAGATGATGACAATGCTGAAAAACGATCTGATACATACAGTAAAAAAATATATAACCATTGATGAAGCACAGGTAAACATCCACATTACCCAGAACCCTGCGGTTCTCCATGCGGATATCCCTGTCAGATCTAAAAAGGAACAAAAGACAAAATGATTAAACAGTATAAGCTGCGTTTTTACAATTTCAGACTGCTTTTTCTGCTGCTTACAGTCAGTTCAATCGGTGTCCTTCTGGTAAGCACCGCCAGGAAAGATCTTATGACAAAGCAGATCTCAGGTGTCATTATGGGACTTGTCATTATGGTGATCGTCTCTTTGATCGATTATTCCTGGATCAGTAACTTCCAGTGGATCATGTATGGCGGAAATATTGCACTGCTTCTTATCGTACGTCTTTTTGGTGATTCTGCCAATGGAGCTGCCAGATGGATTGATTTTGGTTTTATCCGTTTTCAGCCTACAGAACTGGCAAAGATCATCATTATTCTGTTTTTTGCCAGATTTTTCATGGATCATGAGGAAGATCTGAATTCGCCCAGGACACTGGCGAAATCAGCAGTTCTTCTTGCTGCACCGCTTTTTCTTATTCTGGAGCAGCCTGACCTGAAAAATACGATTATGATCACAGCAGTATTCTGTATTTTGATCTATATAGCCGGTCTCAGCTACCGGGTCATCGGAGGTGTTCTTCTGATTGCAGTTCCATTGATGATCATTTTCCTGATGATTGTTGTACAGCCGGAGCAGAAGCTGCTCAAGGACTATCAGAGGAATCGTATCATGGCATTTCTTTATCCGGAAAATGAAGAATACTCAGATGATACAGAACAGCAGAACAATTCCAAAATGGCGATTGCTTCCGGTGAACTTACCGGAAAAAGACTGTCCGGCGATCAGGTGACATCGGTCAATGACGGCAATTTCGTTGCAGAAAACCAGACAGACTTTATTTTTGCAGTGGCAGGGGAAGAGTATGGATTTCTTGGCTGTACCACAATTATTGTTCTTCTGCTTTTTATAGCGCTGGAATGTATCCGGATGGGATTAAGGGCAAAAGACCTTTCAGGAAAGATCATATGCTGCGGAATGGGAAGTATTGTTTCGCTGCAGAGTTTTTTGAATATCTGTGTTGCTACCGGTATGGGGCCTAACACAGGAACACCGCTCCCTTTTGTAAGCTATGGACTGACTTCTCTTGTCAGCCTTTATATCGGAATGGGACTGGTGCTGAATGTAGGCCTTCAGAGCAGTGCTTATAACAAAGAACTCCAGAAAACCATTGCAGATAAGAAAGAGGAATATTTATGAGAAATGAACAGCCATCCGCAGCGCGAAACCGCAATGCAGCCCGCATAAAAAGATTAAAACAGAGACGCAGAAGAAAGATCATCCGTATGATCCTCACGGCGCTTCTTATTGTTGCGTCTATATCCGGACTTGCAGCTTTAGGCTTTATTGCCAAAGATTTAATCTTTAAAGAACCTGTACAGGCATACCATATTTCGAAAGAATTTTCCGGAACCACAGGTTCCGCAGCAGAAGGAAAGGCGAAACTTTTTGCTTCTGATCTCTGTGTTGTCACAGAAGATAAGCTTTTGGATCAGGTAAGCCTGGAAGAAGATCAGGAAGGTCTTCTTTTTGATATCACAGACAAAGAGGTGATCTATTCTAAAGGAGCTTATACCAGAGTATATCCGGCAAGTATTACAAAGATCATGACAGCTCTTCTTGCTTTTAAATATGGAAATATGGAAGATGTTGTTACGATTACAGAAGAAAATGTGACACTTGAGGAAGGCTCTCAGGTAATCGGCTTTCTGGCCGGTGATAAGGTTACCATGGACGAGCTTGTTCACGGTCTCCTGGTATATTCCGGAAATGATGCCGCATCAGCCATCGCCACACATATCGGTCTTACAACAGAGAAATTTGTGGAGATGATGAACAGCTATGCAAGAGAGCTTGGTTGTACGGGAACACATTTTACAAACCCTCATGGTCTTCAGGATGAGAACCATTATACTACACCATATGATATTTACCTGATGCTTAAGGAAGCTTTACAGTACCCGGAATTTACAGAGATCACACAGCTTGGTTCTTATACCATTTCTTATGAAAGAAGCTGGGGAGAGCAGGTAAATACAGCGCTTCTGGCTACCGATCACTATCTGACCGGCGAAGCAAACGCACCAAAAGGAATCACGATCCTGGGAGGAAAAACCGGAACGACAAGTGATGCGGGAAACTGTCTGGCACTTCTTTCTCAAAATGCATACGGGGAACCTTATGTTTCCATTGTTATGGGTGCTTCTACTAAGGAGCTTCTGTATCAGCAGATGAGCTCTCTGTTGGAAAATGCAAATAACGAATAACTATGTCATAAAAACCATTTTACTGATAAAGTAGGATGGTTTTTTTGTCAACTCAAATATTTTGATAATAAAATTATTTGAGTTGACAAATATCGACATTTGTATTATCATAAAGCCATTGATGTAGTTATCAAAACTATATGATAAAATATATAATACCAAATGGAGAAAAATATGAGAATAAAAATCGTCACAGATTCTGCTTCCAATATGACAGCTTTGGATGGTGTGCCTTTTGAATCTGTTCCTTTAAGAATCGTAACTGAAGAAAAAGAATATGTAGATCACAGCGATCTTGATATCCAGCAGATGGTACAGGAGCTGCATTCTTATTCTGGCCGTTCACAGACTGCATGTCCGGGAATGGGCGACTGGCTTCAGGCTTTTGAAGATTATGACGTAATCTTTTGTGTAACCATCATAAGCAGGCTTTCCGGAAGCTATAATGCGGCAATGGCGGCAAAAATGGAATATGAAGAAGAAAATCCCGGAAGAAAGGTTTTTGTACTGGATTCCTATTCTGCCGGTCCGGAAATGAAACTGCATCTGGAAAAGCTGAGAGAAATGGTTCTGGAGGGAAAAGATTTTGACACAATAAGCAGACAGATCCAGGAATATAAAAATAATCATACAGCTCTTGTATTTTCACTCCAGTCTCTTCGCAACCTTGCAAATAATGGAAGAGTCAGTCCTGCAGTTGCCAAAATCTGCAGTGTCATCGGAATCCGTGTGGTAGGGGACGTAAATGAAGAAGGACTGCATCCTACCGATAAATGCAGAGGAGAAAAAAAAGCAGTTTCAGAACTTTTACGCAATATGAAAAGATTAGGATATAACGGAAAAAGGGTGCTGATCGACCACTGCTATAATGAATCCGGCGCAGAACAGCTTCAGGATCTCATCAAAAAAGAGTATCCGGAAGCAGATATCATCATTGACAAAACCCGCGGACTCTGCAGCTTTTACGCTGAAAAAGGCGGACTTATGGTTGGATTTGAAAGATAAGCAGTCCACAAATTTACAGTTTTTTTGGTGAAAATATACAAAACCATTGATTTTCCAACAGGTAACCTGTATTATATTTACGGTTATAAAATATTTTTATCCAAGAGAATACGGAGGAAAAAAGATATGAACAACACCGTAAATGAGAATCTTCTCAGGATCTGGTACACCAGACCTGCCGCTGACTGGCAGACAGAAGCTCTGGCTGTCGGAAACGGCTATATGGGCGGTCTGATCTTTGGCGGCATAATAACTGACCGGATCCATATCAACGAAAAAACTGTATGGAACGGAGGACCTTCCAAAGGAACAGATTATAAATATGGAAATACCAATCCCACAGATACCTCAAAAGATTTGGACATGATCAAAAAAGATCTGGATGACATCCGTAAGAAGCTGGATGACAAATCCGAGCATGTCTTTGGTTTTGACGGAGATTCCTATCAGGCCTGCGGCACAGACACAAAGGGCGAAGCTATGGACTGGCTGAACAGACTTATGGGAGATCTGACCGGCTATGATGAGCCGCAGGATTTTGCAGACATTCTTATTTCCGGCAATATTACAGATGAATCAGAAGTCAGCTGCTATGTCCGTGATCTGGATCTTCGGACCGGTCTGGCATCTGTCAGTTATGAATGGAAAGGAGTCCGCTATACCAGAGAATATTTTAACAGTTATCCTGACAATGTACTGGCTGTACGTCTCGGCGCCGATCAGAAAGGCTGTCTCTCTTTTTCTGTCCGCCTGAAGGACTGTACCGGAGGAGATTCTCTTTTGAATCAGACAAAAGCGGATACCATCCTTCTGAAAAACACACTGAAAAGCAATGGAATGAAAACAGAGGCTCAGCTGAAGGTTATCCCGGAAGGCGGAGAAATGATCGTGGAAGAGGATTCTATCCGTGTATCCCATGCGGATTCTGTTACCCTGATTTTTGCCTGCGGTACAGATTATAAAATGGAACTTCCTTCTTTCCGCGGAGAAGATCCTCATGAGGCAGTAAGCCAGCGTATTCAAAAAGCTTCCATCAAGGGATATACTGCATTGAAAGCAGATCATGTGAAAGACCACTCTGGACTTTTCTCCCGTATGGAACTTGGATTTAACGAGGAGATCCCTCAGATCCCTACAGATGAACTTCTTCAGAAGTACAGAAATATGATTGAGAGAAACGGTGGGATACTTCCAACTGAAAAGGAACAGAGAGCCATCGAAGTGATCTGTTATCAGTTCGGACGGTATCTGACTATTGCAGGCTCCAGAAAGGGCGCGCTTCCTACTAATCTTCAGGGAGTATGGGGAGAAGAGCATTTTGAATGGGGCGGCGATTATCACTTTAATATCAATATACAGATGAATTACTGGCCTACTATGGCAAGCAATCTGGGCGAATGTCTTCTTCCTTATCAGGATTACCTGGATGTGCTCCGGAAGGCAGGACGTACCGCAGCGGCTTCTGCCTTTGGCATTAAAAGCAACCCGGGAGAAGAAAACGGATGGCTGGTCGGCTGCTTCAGTACGCCCTATATGTTTGTAACAATGGGACAGAAAAATAATGCTGCCGGATGGAATCCAGTGGGCTCTGCATGGGCTCTTTTGAATTCCTATGAGTATTATCTGTATACAGGTGATTTGGAATTTTTGAAAAATCTTTATCCTTCTCTTCGTGAAGTTGCTAATTTCTGGGATAAAGCACTTTACTGGAGTGAGTATCAGAAGAGATATGTTTCTGCACCTTCTTATTCACCGGAAAACGGCCCGATCGCCAATGGTGTGGCTTATGACCAGCAGTTTATCTGGCAGCATTTTGAAAATACCATTCAGGCGGCAGAAACCCTTGGTGTGGATCAGGAGCTCATTCCTCAGTGGAGAGAAAAACAATCCAGACTGGATCCGGTCCAGGTAGGAGAAGATGGCCAGGTGAAAGAGTGGTTTGAAGAAACCCACATTGGAAAGGCACAGGCAGGAACACTTGAAGAAACAGATATCCCTCAGTGGAGACAGAGCCTTGGCGCTGAATGTAATGGAGAGCAGCCTCCTCATCGCCACCTTTCTCACCTGATGGCGTTATATCCATGCAATATGATCAGCAAAGATGCACCGGAATTTATGGACGCAGCTATGGTCTCTCTTAAAGAAAGAGGACTGGATGCAACAGGATGGTCCAAAGCTCATAAGCTGAACCTCTGGGCACGTACCGGCCATGCAGAAGAAGCTTTTCAGCTTGTCCAGTCTGCTGTGGGAGGCGGAAATTCTGGATTCCTGACCAACCTTTTCTCTTCCCACGGGGGCGGAGAAAACTATAAAGAATACCCAATCTTCCAGATTGACGGAAACTTTGGCTATACAGCCGGAGTAAACGAAATGCTGCTGCAGAGCCAGCTTGGATATATCCAGTTCCTTCCGGCGCTTCCAAAGCAATGGGAAACCGGTTATGTAAAAGGAATCGTTGCGCGGGGAAATTTCGTAATCGATATGGAATGGAGCAACGGAAAGGCAGATTCCTTTATCGTCGCTTCACAAAATGGAGGAAGATTCATCGGAGAATATAAAGACCTGACATCCTACAAAGTAACAGACTCTCTTGGAAACCCGATACCTGTTGAAATCTGCAGCAATGACAAGATCTCTTTTAGCACTCAAAAAGGAGAGGTTTACAGGATATTAAAAGCTGACTGCTAAAGAGTACGAAAATTCTAAGAATATGTATAAACATATACAATTCTATAATGATAAGGTAGAGAGAATCTTTTTAGTTACTGTTCAGAGGTATGCATAAGCCATTGTAAAAAATGACGAAATTTATTTTT
>USDN01000025.1 GCA_900553515.1 uncultured Blautia sp.
GAATGCCAAAACTGCTTTTTCGTTTACCCCATCATCGATTCTAACCTAAAGAATTATGTATTACCTGAAGAACAGGTTCTTCTGGAACTGTAGGAAGAAGAGTTAAGGCAATATATTGAATTTCGTTTTGTAGTATAAATATTTTTAACCTGATTCAAAAAATGAGGAGGGAATTAAATGAATGAATATTATGTAGAAACGATGAAAACTAAAAAAATATACGATGATTTTATATATCATATGTTATCCCATAGTGATTTCTTTTCAGTGGTCTATTACAGACTTAGAAAGGACAGCCCTTTAAATAAGTATTTAAAAGAATATAAAAAAGCTTTGAGGCCATATATATTACATGCGGAAAATGCACATAAGTGGCCGAATATGGAGACGTGGGATAAACGTTCTGTATATCGACTGGCATTCTACTATGCAGATATGAAATGTTATGATATTCTGACTAGAGTAAACGACATTTTTGAATGGGATTATCCCAGAGCACCCATGGATTTATGTTTTTATAAAGACGGATACTGTTGGTTTGCACTTACTGCACATGAATATGATGCATTTGTGTACACAAATAATGAGAAAGATATTCAAGAACTTCGGGAGTTAGGAGTGACTGTGGAATTTTCGGAAGATAATGCAAGATTATTTCATTATGATTTAGAAAAAGAAATGAATCATTATCGTACAAAAATCTTAAATAAGAAGAACAGTTCTAAGTAGATATACTTATAACAGATGGGCGAAAACTTAAATATTACAATTGGATTAATCATGAGACTGGCATTATCTGCCTATTCGGGAGGGAGAATGTTAATATGACGGTAGATATTGATACATTATATGAAATGTTGGATGAGGAACAACCGATAGAGATTCAGGAAGCAGCTCTTAGAGAAGCGAGAAAGATAAAATCCTTATCTGTATTGATGCAGCCTGTAGAATATAAATGGTCGTGGGAAAATTGTGCAAAAGTAATATGTGAAAAAACTGATGAAGAATTAAATAATTACACATATGAGATGCTTGAGTGGCTGCAGGATCTTAATTGGCCGGGAGCATTTTTGATCATGGAGAGACTGGAAAAAATGGATCCTCAGTTGTTGGTGCATACTTTTATTTATAAGGTAAAGCAGGCACTTCTGTTAAAAGACACTGAATGGTTGGGAAGGATGTCATATCTTCTGAAAAATAAAAAGTTTTATGATGCACTTTCAGAAGACAAAAAATATCAGAAAATAATGAGAAGATATTATGA
Organism: uncultured Blautia sp.; assembly: GCA_900553515.1. Taxonomy (GTDB): domain Bacteria; phylum Bacillota; class Clostridia; order Lachnospirales; family Lachnospiraceae; genus Blautia_A. The sequence goes on from USDN01000025.1 coordinate 1,265, forward strand.
ATCTTACTGGGGAGAATTAAAATACTAAGTATTTTGATTGCAAATAGTAATGTCTGAACATTAGTTTTCAAGGGAGGAGGAAACCTGTGAAAAGAAAACCGGATCATAGATATGATGAGACTGGTAAGGTATTTTTTGGAGTACTTATTTATTTGTTTGTTTTCGTATATGGTATGAGGGATATATATAGAAGAAGTACAATCGAAACGATAAGCTATATTATCTGTATGGGATCCGGATGGTGTCTGATTCCATGCGCTAATTTTTTGCAGTATCGTTCTTACTATAAATGGATAGATTGTCTGGATGAATGGAATCCTTTATATGGCCGGGGATATTTTCGGAAACAGGCAGGGAAATCCTGTGTTTGGGCGGATTTAAAAGGGCTGTTCTGCTGTCAGAAAGCGATACTCATATGTTGGATTCTTTTCTTGTTGTATGAAATCGTTTTTCGAAATTATTTGACATCTTTTTATTCAGAATATATTTTTTATGGTTTTGAAATTGTTTTAGGTCTTTTTTTTCTTATCTGGTTAGGTTGTCGTGGGTATTATATATGGCGGTATTGTGCCGACTTTCGGTATACACAGAATTCGAAGGGAATCTGGCAGCCGTTTTCCAATATGGCGAGAATTCCCGGGTGTGGGTGTTATCGTCCCTTTGATTGTTGGTATCATGTTTCGGAAGAAAAAATCCAAAATAGAATAAAAGCGAGTTCAGATAAAGAGGGGTATCAGCTTCTTTACTCATTTGAGACAAAAGACAACAAAGAATCAGGAGATATTTATTTACGTTTGCAGAACAAAGAATTACAGTTTGTTTTTTATGTTCGAATGAAGGAGTATTCATTGGAAAACATAAAGAAACTGAACAATATTTTTTCTGAGTTCTGGATGGAAAATATTGAAGAAAAATATAATACAGAATCAGCCTCTATAAATATTTTATTTCAAATTGATGAACCTGACAGAGAGTTAAATAGAAGGCTCTTTGGGGTGTTCTCTGTAGCTCAAAAAAAGGGAAGAAACCGTCTGGTATCGGTTCTTACATATTCGGGAAAGCCTGTGTTACGAATCTTGGACAGCTATGGAATCTGGCGTGGTAAGAAAAAGTATCGTGAAATACGGAAAGATTTTTTGAAGTTAATGGGGTTGAGAGAGCAGGATAATCATAGAAGTTATTGGGGAGATGAGGATGACAAATATTATCATGAAAATTAACGGAGGTTCAGCAGCTGTGCCAGGAGGATTGTATGTGGTATGAAATTTCTTCTGTGAAAGAAGTAAATGATTTTATGGAAAAAATTAATTTTTTTCATGACAGTTGTATTAAAGAGTTGAAATATTCAAGTGGGGCATATGTAAATGATAAATATGAAATGTATCCGGTAAACGATAGGCGGATATTGAATGTAGTATTTCAATGTCAAAGAGAAGGAAATGGTATGTTTGAAATGGAATTCCAAGGCTTAAGATATCTAAAACTATTACCTTTGGATGAAATGTATACATGTGAAATACTTGACGCTACTATGTTTATACAAAAGGGGTTGATTTATTGGTGTGATTGCGGTGGATTATCAGAAGAGGATCTAAATGATTATACGGGAACAGTAATTTGTGCCAGTAAATTAAGATGGAGACCAATTTTTAACCATATGGGAAATCAAGAGTTCTATATAGGAGAAGGAGAAAATCTCTGATAACAATACTTGTATATCCAGAAAAGCCTGCTTTCATCATTTTAGATTGTGATGGAAGAAGGGAAAGAGTTTTTATTGTCTTCCGATCGGAGTTGTGCTGGTATAACGAAAAATGACAGGAAGATATAAGAGAACATGATACATTTAATCTGTGTAGAGAAGGATTCCAGGGTGCTTAGAAACCTGATTTCCAGTGAACCGCAGAAGCAGAAAAACTGTTTTTTACTGCAGGCAGGCTTGGTATTTAAGGAGCAAAAGCTATATCTAAATAAAACTGTACAAGGCAAAATATATGGAAAAATGAAACAAGATTTGTTTGGAATAGTTGGCTGCGGATTGGAGCACAGGTAAATCTTATATGTAAAATCAGAAAAGATATCATCTGCCTAAAGAAAGAGGGGGGAGTGAATGAAGAAAATAAGTGAAAATAAGTTTTGGCAGGAGATTATTAGTGAATTTTATCAACAGTGTCAAATTAGTCAGGAATCCTGTAACTGCCTGAACGCTTTTCTTGAGTGCCCTGAGATTATAGAAATGCTGGATGGCTGTGAACTGAATCAGGAAGAATGTAAGCAATATAGAGCTGCGATTTTAGATGTGCTGAATACAAAGAGATCCGATCTTACAAAAAGAGAAGATTCAATCCTACAGAAATTTTCTGACCAGAATAAAAAAGCAGAAGAGTATTTACTTGATGAAAAACCGTTCATAGATGAACGCATGAAAGAAAGCGTCCAATTTCTGCTTTTTCAAGGGATTTGCAAAAGCAGAGGAGAAGAGTTATCATCAATTTTAAGTTCAAAAGTAAGATACAGGAAATATAGTAAATATAAAGGGTTTAGTATGGGACTATACGAAGCAAGCCCGGTATTTGATCTTACAGTGGGAAATGCGGAAAGAGGGAGTTTTTATAAGAGAGAACCAAAAGACAAATATGGAAAGCTGGAATACTTATTTAGAGAAGACGGCAGATTAGTATCTACTATTTATTATATAAGTGAAAACAATCAGGAGATCTGTTATGTTTTATATTCTGGGAGTTATATATATTATATGATTTATGATCAGTTTTTTGGAAAAAAAACATTGTACAGTGTAAAGATCTTAAAAAACATTCATAACAAATTAGAATATTTGAAATGATGTGTATATGAGGGACTAGCAGGAATACACAGAGTAGGTAAGGAAACTTATTTGTATCATAGCAACAAAATAGGAAAATGGTGGTCTGAAGAATTTTGGTTTCCGATATATAATGAAAATACAACTTTAGACGGGGCACTGATAAGAGAACTTTATACAGTAATATATGATAAAGAAGGGGATATGTCAGGATATAAAGTAAATTCATATATTGGAAGCAGATTGGCAAAAGATGTATTACAGAAAAAATTTGCACATATATCCGGTTATAATGAGTTTTATTTGTCAGAAAAAGATAGATTGGATACAGGAAAGGATTCCTTAAGATGGAAATATCCCCCAATTATTTTTTATGTCCGGATATAAAAAAGTAATGTTCAAGAAGGTACACCGACTCTGTCATTAATTGCAGAACAAATCTGGTTTTGGGGAGAAATAAATGAAAGAATATTTTGTAGATGAAATAAAGAATAAAAAAGTATATGATAATTTCATACAATATATGCTGGAACATAGTGACTTCTTTTCAGTGGTTTATTTCAGAAATCGAAAGGACAGTCCTTTGAATAAATATTTAAAGAATTATAAAAAAGCTTTGCGTCCATATATATTACATGCGGAAAACACACGAAAATGGCCAAATACGGAAACCTGGGATGGAAGATCCGTATATAGAATAGCATTTTATTATGCGGATATGGAATGTTATGATATTTTGACCAGAGTAAATGATATCTTTGAATGGCATTATCCCAGAGCGCCTATGGATCTGTGTTTTTATAAAAATGGATATTGTTGGTTTGCTCTTACTGCCCATGAAGAAATGGCATATTTGTATACAGATAACGATAGAGATGCAGAAGCTCTGAGGAACCTTGGTCTGGAAGTTACATATACAGAAGATAATGCACAGGTATTTTATTATGATCTTACGAAAGAAATGAATCATTATCGAACTAAAAGGCCAAACCAATAGAAAAAAATGAGGAAGAAGAGTCCGTCTGAGAGACGGAATCCTCTTCCTTTTTGGTTATTGTTCCCACACAGTTTTTTTACTGATGATTCCTGAAGCCACAGCAGTTACTGCTTCTGCAATCCAGAAGGCGTGCCATACGCCTACTGCCCCAAAGATACGGCTGAGAACAAAGGCTGCCGGAATGATGACAAGCACATAGCGGAAAAGAGAGACTGCCAGTGAAGGGGCTCCTTTGCCAAGTCCTTCCAGAGCGCCGCAGGCTGTGACAGATACGGAAGAAACCAGGAAGCCTGCGCTGATGATACGGAGAGCTGTTTTTCCTGCGAGAATGGTTTCTGCATTGGACGTAAACATCCCCATAAGCTGTCCTGGAACTGCAAGACAGATCACGGTTCCCAGAAGCATGATCATACTGGTCATGGCAAGGGTGACAAGATAGACTTTTTTCACACGTTTGTGTTCTCCCGCACCGTAATTATAGCCGATCACCGGCCGCATACCCTGAACGATCCCGCTGGCAGGAAGGTAAAGGAAGGTCTGCAGTTTGTAATAGATTCCCAGAACCACCACATAACTCTGAGAGTAAACAGCCAGAATACTGTTCAAAACAGAGATCAGCAGAGAAGGAAGGGCAAGGCTCAGGATTGCCGGAACTCCTATGGAATAAAGTTTTTTGTCTATGGAGGCAGCCGGCTTCAGGCATGTCCGTCTTAGACGTACCTGAAGCGGCATTGCTTTGTATATGATAAGATAGATCACCAGATTCAGTACCTGTCCCAGGCCGGTTGCCAGGGCCGCGCCTTCCATTCCCATGGCAGGAAAAGGTCCCAGACCAAAGATCAGCACAGGATCCAGGATGATATTGGCAAGGCAGCCGCACATCATCCCCATCATGGAGGATTTCATTCTTCCGACTGCCTGAAAAAGCTTTTCAAAGGCAAGGTTCAGACCTACTACAACGGAAAAACAGAAAACAATTCCGGAGTAGCGGATTCCCAGATCGATCACCTCAGGATCAGATGTGAACAGCCCAAGGAAGAAGGGCATAATGGCAATACTGAGAATCATCATTACCAGTCCATGTATAACGGACAGAACGGTGCCATGAGTGGCGGCGATATCTGCGTGATCCCGTCGTCCCGCACCCAGATACAGGGAGATCTGAGAACTGATTCCCACACCGAAGCCAATGGCAATAGCGTTGACAAAGTTCTGGACAGGGTAGACCAGGGAAAGGGCGGTCATGGCGTTTTCACTGATCTTTGCCACGAAAAAGCTGTCCACAATATTATAGAGAGAGTTTACCAGCATGGAGATTACCATGGGAAGGGACATGGATACGATCAGTGGAAAAACAGGTTTTTCTTTCATAAAAGTTTCGTTCATTTTTTTCCTCCGGACAAAAAAATAAGCCGCACAACTACCGAAAGGTAATTGTGTGGCGAAAAGTGGCGTTACCAAAAAAGTCCACACCTTGTTTTGGACAGGTCATATTTTAGCACAGTCAGAAGAGAAACGTCAAGAGTCTGCATTCCTTTTTGTCTGTCTTCTTTTTTATTGCACATATTTTTTTGTTGTGCTAAACTGGTTCTATTTAAAAGGGAACAGGAAAAGAGGAATATTATGGAAAAAATACTGACGCTGCAGGTGACGATTTTTCTTCTGGTGGCAGCCGGATTTGCAGTAAAGCGTCTGGGGATGATCGGACCACAGGGACAGAAGAACATGAATGATCTGGTAATTTATGTGATCCTGCCATGTAATATCCTCCATGCATTTATGAGCAGTCCGGTAGAGGGAAGACTCGGTTATTATCTGGAGGTCCTCCTGATCTCCATAGGGATTCAGGTATTCTGTGTATTATATGGAAGGATTGCTTTTCGGGAGGAGCCGGAGGGAAGGAATAAATGTCTGAGATACGGAACGATCTGCTCGAATGCGGGATTTCTGGGTAATCCCATTGCAGAGGGAATATACGGCGCAGAGGGACTGGTGCTTGCCAGTATTTATCTGATTCCTCAGAGAATCATGATGTGGACTTCGGGGCTGGCGGTTTTTTCCGGGACAACAGACAGAAAAGCTGCCATAAAGAAAGTTCTTACTCATCCCTGTATTATTATGAGCGGCTTGGGACTTTTGCTGATGCTTACAGGGTGGAAGCTTCCGGCAGGGCTTACAGGAGCTGTGGATGCTTTGGGAAGCTGTAATACTGCCATGTCTATGATGGTGGTGGGGATGATTCTGGCAGACATCGATCTGAAAGATTTCTGGGATACGACGGTGGCTAAATTTACCTTTCATCGTCTGATCGTAATCCCTGGTGTGGTGTATGTGATCTGCCGTTTCCTTCCTCTGGATCGGAACGCATTTGGAATCTGTGTGCTTCTGGCAGCAATGCCGGCAGGGGCGACAACCAGTATTCTTGCGGAAAAATATGGGGTGGATTCTCCTTTTGCCACAAAAATGGTGATCTTTTCCACCTTATTGTCTCTTCCGACAATCTGCATGTGGAGTATGCTGTTATAAATTTATTCTGATGTGGAAAACCTTTTGGGAAATGAACTGTGTTTTCCGCAGGGAGGTGTGAGGATATGGAATACGGGTATTATTTCTATGTGATTCTGGGATGGATTTCGGGAAGTCTTCTTTTCGGACGGTTTGTCCCCATGCTTCTGAAAGGGGTAGATGTGGAAAAAGATTCCGGAGACGGTAACCCGGGGACTTTTAATGCGTTTGCCTGCGGAGGCGTTTTATGTGGAGCTCTGGTCCTGATCTGTGATCTGGCAAAGGGGGCTTTGCCGATGATGCTGTGCAGCCGGCGGCTTGGGATAGACGCCTGGCCCTTTGCTCTGGTGATGGCGGCTCCGGTATTTGGACATGCACATTCGGTTTTTCAGAAAGGTCATGGAGGAAAGGCGATCGCAGTTTCTTTTGGTGTGCTGATCGGACTGCTTCCCATATGGAAGCCTCTGGCATTTCTGATCTTCTGGTACTTATTGTTTGTGGCGGTGATTCCGATGAAGTCCAATACCAGAAAAAGTATTTATGCTTTTCTGGGATTTGCGGTTACGTCGCTTTGCTTTCTCCGACACAAGGTGCTCCTTGTTGGCTGTCTTCTGCTGTCGGGGATCGTGATACATAAACACTGTCTGAAAGCCAATGCCGCATATCGGCAAGGCGGAGAATGGAGGTTGGAATGAAAGCGTTGATCTTATCCTGCAATACAGGCGGCGGACATAACTCCGCAGCAAGAGCCATTGCAGAAGAAATGCATGACCGGGGAGATGAAGCTTATGTTCTGGATTATCTGGGACTTGCAGGAGAGGGCGTATCCCGGCTGGTAGGGGACGGCTATGTGCAGATCGTGAAAAAAACTCCCAGACTTTTTGGTATGGTTTATAAGCTTGGTATGGTGATCAGCCGTCTGATGCGAAGATCGCCGGTTTATTATGTGAACGGCAGAATGGCAAAATATCTGGACAGCTATCTGAAGGAGCATCCGGTGGATGTACTGGTAATGCCTCATCTTTATCCGGCAGAGACGATCACCTATATGAAACGGAAAGGAATGAAGCTTCCTCTGACGGTTGCGGTAATGACAGATTATACCTGTATTCCTTTCTGGGAGGAAACGGACTGTGATTATTATATCCTTCCTCATGAAGCCATGAAGAAATCCTGCGTAAAACGGGGACTTCCGGAGGGGAAGCTTCGTGCATTCGGGATTCCGGTGGCAAAAAGCTGCCGCAGGGAGATCAGCAGAGAGGACGCCCGAAGAAAGCTGGGGCTGGATCCGGACGGTAAATATTTCCTGGCAGCAGGAGGAAGCATGGGCGCCGGAGATCTTTCGGAGCTGGTAGAAAAGCTTCTGGAAGAAACCGCCACAGAAAAAATTCTTGTGATCTGCGGAAGCAATAAGAAAGCAGAACAGAAGCTGAAAAAACAGTTTGCAGAGGAACAGAGAGTGCAGATCCTTGGATTTACCACGCAGATGCCCCTGTATCTGAAAGCCTGCAACGTGCTGTTTACCAAACCGGGAGGGCTGACCTCTACAGAGGCGGCGGTGGTGGGAGTTCCCATGATCCATACGGCTCCTATTCCGGGCTGTGAAACAGTGAACCGTAAATTTTTTACAAAGGCAGGAATGAGCTGGTCGGCAATGACCCTGAAAGGGCAGGTGGAAAAAGGAATCCAGCTTATGAATGACAAAACGGCTGCTGAGGATATGGTAAAAAAGCAGAAAAAGCAGATTCATGGAGATGCAGTGGAAAGACTGTGTGACTTTATTCAGGAAAAACGGCTCCAACCATGAAAACAAAAGGAAGAAATCCCCCCGGGAGGCTTGCGGGAGGGATTTCTTTTTTTATATAATAGGAATATCCGTTTATATCGGATAAGATCAATAAGACAGAAAGTGCAAATTTAAGATGAATACGTTAAAAGAAGAAATCCATGCCTACTGGACAGACCGTGCCAGAGGCTATTCAGAATACAATCAGCAGGAAATGGCAGACGCAAGGCGGAGCATGTGGAAAAAGAAGCTTCTGTCTTTGATAACCGGTCATTTTCCGGAGAAGAAACCGGAGGAGATCAAAATTCTGGACGTGGGAACCGGTCCGGGTTTTTTTGCCCTGCTTCTTGCAGAAGCCGGATATCAGGTGACAGCGGCAGATGTGACGGAGGAGATGCTGAAGGAGGCCAGACAGAATACAGGAGAACTGGCAGAGCGGATCACCTGGAAGCTCAGTGATGCTCAGAAGCTGGATCTGGGAGACGATTTGTTTGATGTGGTTCTTTCCAGAAATGTTACCTGGAATCTGGAGGATCCGGGAGCAGCGTATCAGGAGTGGTACCGGGTACTGAAGCCGGGCGGACTGATGTGCAATTTTGACGCCGACTGGTACGGGCATCTTTATGATGAAGAAAAGCGCAGTGGTTATGAAGAAGACAGGCGCAGAGTAGAAGAGGGAAACCTTGAGGATTATTATACAGGAACAGATATTGAAAGAATGGAGTCGATTGCACGGAGAGTTCCTTTAAGCTGTCTGAAACGGCCGCAGTGGGATCTGGAGGCCATGGAAGCAGCGGGATTTTTTCAGACAGAATGCGACACAGAGGTCTGGAAAGAGGTCTGGACAGAGGAAGAGATTGCCAATAACGGCTCTACCCCTGTTTTTCTTCTTACAGGAAAAAAGAGACAGGTTTTTTGCCTGAATAATATCTGTGTAAAACCCGGAGAGATCTGGGAAGGCGATCTGGAGCTGGCAGAGGGAGAGATCCGTCTTCCGGCAGCGGTTCTTCATGGCAAAAAAACGGGAAAGACCATGCTGATCACAGCAGGGGTTCATGCAGGAGAATATGTAGGGATCCAGGCAGCCATAGAGCTTGCTCAAAAGCTGAAGATCCATAAGGTAACAGGAACTGTCGTTATCGTAAAAGTCATGAATGTTCCTGCATTTGAAAAAAGAAACGGAAGTCTTGGTCTGACAGACCATAAAAATCTGAACAGAGAATTTCCGGGAGACCCAAAGGGAACAGAGATGGAGAGGCTGGCCTGGGCGGTAACCCGGGAACTGCAGTCTGCGGCGGATTATTATATCGATCTTCACAGCGGAGACGATTATGAGCAGCTGACTCCGTATGTCTATTATGCAGGAATGGCAGAGGAAGAGGTGGTAAATGAATCCCGGAGAATGGCGGAACAGGTGGACGTACCTTATATGGTGCGCTCCAACGTAGCCTCCGGAGGTTCCTACAATCATGCGGCTTCCACAGGAATTCCAAGTATTCTTATTGAACGTGGCGGAATGGGCGGCTGGAACTATGAGGAAGTCCGTTCGACCAGAAGAGACGTGCGGAATATTCTCTGCCATCTGGGAATCTATCAGGGACAGAAGGATTACCGAACCTATTATCCGCTGGAGGTAACAGATATCTGCTATCAGGATGCTTCTCAGGATGGTCTGTGGTACCCCTTTAAAAAGGCCGGAGATGTGATCCGGGAGGGAGATATCCTTGGAGAAGTCCGTGATTATAAAGGAAAGCTGCTGGAAATCAGTATGGCAGAATCCGACGGAGTGATCCTTTATCAGACGGGGACGCTTCAGGTTCTGGGAAATGGTCCCATGATTGCTTACGGGCGGATCGTGGCTCCCTGTGATGAGCGAAAAGAAAGGATTGTCCATTACTGGGAAAAAAGAAGCAGCGATTTTCTGGAGCATAAAAGAGCAGAGCTGCACAGCGATATGGCAAAAAGGTGGCTCAGTGAGATACGCAGACAGCTTCCGGAGGGAAAAAATCTCCGTATACTGGATGTGGGCTGCGGCGCAGGATTTTTCTCCGTGCTTCTTGCCCGCGAAGGATATCAGGTCACAGGGGTGGATCTGACACCGGATATGGTGGAAAATGCCAGGATACTTGCCCGGGAAGAAAATGCAGAGTGTGAGTTTCAGATCATGGATGCAGAAAATCTGAATTTTGCGGATGGAAGCTTTGATGTGGTGATTTCACGAAATCTTACCTGGACTCTTCCGGATGTGCGCCGGGCTTATAAGGAGTGGATCCGGGTGCTGCAGCCGGGCGGCGTGCTTTTGAATTTTGACGCCAATTATGGAATGAGTGATTTTACAGATGTAGCAGACCTTCCGGAAAATCATGCCCACCAGGAAATAGGAGATGAGATGATGCGCGAGTGCGAGGAGATCAAAAGGCAGCTTCCGATCAGCTCTTACAGCCGGCCGGCATGGGATCTGGAAACTCTGGGAGCAATGAAGCTTCAGAAGTTCCAGGTAGATCTGGGAATCAGCAGCCGGATCTATCTGGAGAAAGATGAGTTTTATAATCCGACCCCGATGTTTATGCTGAGAACGGAGAAATAAAAATGGATCTGAAGCAGATGCAGTATTTTACAGCCTGCGCGCAGACAGGATCCTTCAGTGAAGCGGCAAAGATTTTGTACTCCACCCAGCCCAGTGTCAGCAAGGTGGTAAAGGCTCTGGAGGATTCTCTGGGAATGCAGCTTTTTGAACGGCTTCCCCGGGGAATACGGCTGACTCCCCAGGGGCGGGAGGTCTATCGTTATGCCTGTAAGATCGTTAATGATATGAAAAAACTGGAAAATATGGCAGAGTACAGAATGGCAAAATGGCTTCGTATTTCTGCCAACCCCAGTTCCTGGTTTGCAACCCGGTTTGTTGAATTTTACAATGAAAACTATGAAAAAAATTATCATTTTCAGATTTATACGGCAGGTGTTCGTACAGTGATGGAACGGGTCCGGGACTATCAGGACGATATTGGCTTTGTATATATTCTGGAAAATCAGCGGGAAGATTTTCTGCATGAGCTGTCGAGAACAGGTCTGGAATTTATTGATATGGAAGAAGCAGAGCTTCTCGTTTATCCTGGTGAAAAGTCTGTTTTTTTCGGGGAAGAAAAAGAAGTTTTCAGGCTGGAAGATCTGAAAGGAATGCGTTTTGTCCAGAATGGGCAGGATGAATTTTTTGATATGGGAGCAGCGGGAGAGCAGGCAGGATTTTCATGGAAGGATCTGGATATTTCTGTGGTGACAAACAGTGACTATATTATGGAAAGAATGCTGAAAAACACCAGTGTTATGAACATCAGCGGAAGCTATCTTTCAGAAAAGAAAAAGGGAACGGTACCGGGTATCCCTCTGGATATGAAGGGAAATAAAATGATATTTGGCTATATCTGCCACAGAGGAGAAAAGCTGGATCCGGATATCCGGGAATTTATCCGTTTCCTGGAAAGCAGACTGAGGGAAAAATCATGTTGAAATATATAGGAAAACGGCTGATCCAGCTTATTCCTGTGCTTATAGGGATCACGTTTCTTTCTTTTGCCATGATGAGGCTTGCAGGAGGGGACGCAGTTACCTATATGTATGAAAATGCAGGAGGAGCGGTCTCTCAGGAGATTATCGATGAGGCAAAAAAAGAATACGGACTGGATCAGCCGTTTCTGGTACAGTATGGGAAATGGGCTGCAGGGATGCTCAGAGGAGATATGGGAACCAGTTATGTTTCAGGAAGAGATGTTTATGATGTTTTTGCAGAAAAACTTCCGGCTACGGCTCTTCTGACACTTTCTTCGGTTCTGGTGACTTTGCTGGTTTCCATTCCTCTTGGTATTCTGGCAGCAGTAAAACAGAATAAATGGGTAGATTATGTGATCCGGTTTTTCAGCTTCACAGGAAATTCATCCCCTAATTTTTTTGCGGCTCTGATCCTGATGTATCTGTTTTCGGTAAAGCTTGGATGGCTTCCTGTAGTCACTTCAGAAAACATTGGTCTGAGCCTGATCCTTCCTACGATGACCCTTGCCCTGTCTATGGCATCCAAATATACAAGACAGGTGCGGGCGGCAGTCCTGGAGGAGATGAATCAGGATTATGTAACAGGAGCAAGGGCAAGAGGGGTAAAAGGAAGCGTGATCATCTGGAAAAATGTCATGCGGACGTCAATGGTCACGATCGTTACTCTGCTGTCTCTGTCTGTGGGAAACCTTCTTGGCGGAACCACCATTGTAGAGTCTATTTTTATGTGGGACGGTGTAGGAAAAATGGCGGTAGATGCCATTACCATGAGAGATTATCCGGTTGTTCAGGCCTATGTGGCATGGATGGCAGTGATCTATGTACTGGTGAATCTGGCAACAGATATCCTGTATCATTATCTGGATCCCCGGGTGAGACTGGGAGGTGACCGGCTATGAAAGAAAAGAAGCGGCTGATATTTTTTACTGTTCTTGCGGCGGTTCTTTTGCTGACCGCTGCTTTTGGAAGATACCTGTGTCCTTTCGATCCTTATGAGCAGAATCTTCTGCTGGCCAAGCAGCCGCCGGGACCGGAGCACTGGATGGGAACAGACCGGTTTGGAAGAGATATTTTTTCCAGAGTTCTTGCGGGGAGTACGGTCAGTGTTTATTCCACACTTTTTCTGGTATTGACAGTTACGGTAACAGGGACTCTGGTTGGGGTTATCTGCGGCTGGTTCGGCGGTGCGGCAGATGCTGTCCTTATGCGGATCGCAGATTTATTTCTGGCGTTTCCAGGTCTTGTGTTTGCACTGGCAGTAGCCGGGGTTCTGGGCGGTGGTATGCAGAATGCAGTGTTTGCGCTGGCAGTGGTGGGCTGGCCAAAGTTTGCCCGTCTGGCAAGAAGTCTGACTCTTGCGCAGAAGGATGCGCCATATATGATGGCAGCCAGGCTTTCGGGAAGCAGTGTTCCGAAGCTTTTGCTGAAACACCTTCTCCCGAATATCGCAGGACAGATTCTTGTGACAGCGGTTCTGGATATTGGTACGATGATGATGGAACTGGCAGGTCTTTCTTTTCTGGGACTGGGTGTGCAGCCTCCGGCGGCAGAATGGGGAAGTATGATAAATGAAGGAAGAAGCCTTCTGCAGATTTCTCCATGGATGTCTCTGGCTCCCGGCGCGGCGATTTTTGTGACAGTTCTGATTTTTAATCTTCTGGGAGACACGCTGAGAGATTTTCTGGATCCCAGACAGAAAAAAGAAAGCAGGATTCCGAAAAAGAACAGATAAATAAGATTCTGGAACAGAGATACAGGGGATACATAAGAAAAGAGGTACATATGAGAAAAAAAATACTTACAGCTCTTCTGACAGGAACGCTCCTGATGACAGGAATGGCAGTCAGCGTTATGGCGGATGATGAAAAAACATTTGTATATGGAACCACAGGCTACAGTGAGGAAATGGGAGACGCGGGGCTGAATCCCCATGATAATTATTCCGGCTGGAGCGCTATACGCTATGGAGTAGGAGAAACTCTTTTTAAATATAATGACAATATGGAAGTGGAGCCATGGCTTGCTGCAGATTATGAATTTACAGACGATACCACAGTAAAGATCACCTTGCGGGAAGGCGTAAAGTTTTCCAGCGGACGTACCATGGATGCCCAGGCCGTAAAGGAATGTCTGGAGAATCTGATAAAAGTCCATGACAGAGCGCCATATGATATGAAGATTGACCATATCGAAGCGGACGGCCTGACGCTTACCATTTGTACCACAGAGCCATGTCCGGCGATTATCAATTATCTGGGAGATCCTTATGGAGCCATTATTGATATGGAATACGGCGTGCAGGGACAAGGCGGAAATGCCAATGTGGCAGGAACCGGACCGTACATTGCAGAAAAGGTAACGCCTACTCAGATCGACCTGGTAAAGAATGAGGATTACTGGGGCGGTGAGGTGAAGGTGGATAAAGTGACTGTGAAGTCTTTTTCTGACGGAAGCGCCCTGACAGCGGCTCTTCAGACCGGGGATATCCAGGGAACCTATGGGCTTCAGTATGATAATTATGCCCTTTTTGACGGAAATCCGGAGTATACCATCAATTCCTGCGCTACCAGCCGCTGTTTCTTCGGACAGTTTAACTTCCAGTCTGAGCTTATGCAGGATCAGAATATAAGGAAGGCCATTGAAATGGGAATCGACAAAGAAGGGTTCTGCTCTGTGATTATGGAAGGAAGAGGAATTCCTGCAAAAGCTGCTTTTCCGGACAGCTTTGATTATGGAAATGATGCAGTGGAAACGGTGTCTTATGATCCGGAAGGCGCAAAAGCGCTTCTGGAGGAGTCCGGCTGGAAGGATACAGATGGGGACGGTTATGCAGATAAGGACGGAGAAAAGCTTACCATAAACTGGCTTACCTACCCTTCCCGTCTGGAACAGCCAAAGCTGGCCGAATATGCCCAGGCAACCTTAAAGGAGATCGGGATCGATGTTGTGATAAACAATACACCGGATCACAGAACCTTTGCTGAAAATGGGGATTTTGACCTGTATGTAAGTTCCCTTACCACAGCGCCTACAGGGGATCCGGAATACTTCTTTACCAGTACCGTAACAGGATCCAAGAATTATGGAAAGTACGAAAACGAAGAAGTAACAGCCATTACAGAAAAGCTCCATCAGACTTTTGAACCGGAGAAAAGAGCAGAGCTGGCAGTGGAGCTGCAGCAGAAGATACTGGATGACGATGCGTTTTTCTTTGTATCTCATCTGAATATGGGAATTGTGACCAGATCCAATGTGAAGGGAATGGCGGCGCATCCCTGCGATTATTATGAGATTACGGCTGACCTGGATGTGGAACAGCCGTAAATCCGGAAAGATACAGAAAGCGTAAAGGAGACATTTATGAATTCTTTGCTTCGTGCAGAACATCTGACTGTCTGTTATGATGGGGTTCCTGTTGTGCAGGACGTAAGTTTTCAATTAAATGAAGGAGAGATCCTGGGTATTGTGGGAGAATCCGGAAGCGGAAAAAGTACTGTCATCCGGGCGGTCATGGGGCTTCTGGGAAACAGCGGCGCGGTAACCGGAGGAAAGATATGGTACAGGGATCAATGTCTGACGGATATGTCGGAGCGGGAGCTGATAAGATACCGGGGAGCGGAGATCGGAATGGTATTTCAGGACTGTGGCGCCGGGTTCTGCCCTGTCCGTACAGTGGGAGCACAGATTTATGAAGCTGTTGCAGCTCACGAAAAGACGGACAGAGCCCAGGTGGAAAAAAGAGCGGGAGTTCTCATGGAAAAGATCGGTCTTAAAGATCCCCGGCGTGTGCTGAAAAGCTATCCTTTCCAGTTATCAGGAGGTATGAACCAGAGAGTGGGAATCTGCGCGGCAATGATGCTCCGCCCGGCAGTTCTTCTGGCAGACGAGCCTACCAGCGCTCTGGATGTAACTGTCCAGAAACAGGTAGTGGAGGAGCTTCTTCTGATGCGGGAAGAATTTCATACATCAATGATCCTTGTCACTCACAATATGGGACTGGTCAAAAAAATGACAGACCGGGTGCTGGTTCTCTGCAATGGACAGGTGATGGACTATGGAAAGACAGAAGAAATACTGGAACATCCCGGAAGCGCCTACACGCAGGAACTGATGGATTCTGTAGTACGGCTGAAGAGGAAGCAGATATGACGGATATGATATTGAGAGCAGAGAAGCTGAAAAGAGTGTTTATTTCCGGAAAAAGCTCCTTTGCGGCAGTGGATCAGGTGAGCTTTGAGCTGAAAAAGGGAGAATGTCTGGGTATCGTAGGGGAATCCGGAAGTGGAAAGAGTACAGTAGCGCGTCTGCTCACAGGTATTTTGCCCTGTTCGGAGGGAGAAATTTTATTTTTTGTGCCGGAAAAAAACAATGACAGAGATAAAGAGGACGGTTCCTGGATCAATATCACGCAGGCGGGAAAACGGGAACTGAGAAAAGCTTACCGTCATATGCAGATGGTTTTTCAGACTCCGGCGGAATCTTTTGATCCCCGGCGTACCCTTGGGGACGGAATTGGGGAAAGTCTTCGGAATATGGGGATAAAAGGCCTGGAATTAAAAAAAAGGGTGGATAACCTTCTTGAAATTTGCGGACTGTCTCCGGAGTTTGCCCTGAGATATCCTCATCAGGTCAGCGGCGGTCAGTGCCAGAGAGCGGCAATTGCCAGAGCGCTTGCCGTAGAGCCTCAGCTTCTGATCTGCGATGAGGCCACCAGCGCTCTCGACGTGACCGTGCAGAAGCAGATCATGGAATTGCTGATGAAGCTGAAAAAAGAACAGAACCTCAGCGTGATTTTTATCTGTCATGATCTGGCGCTTGTGCAGATGTTCTGCGACAGGGTGCTGGTAATGAATCAGGGAAGGATCGTGGAAACCGGAACACCGGATCAGGTGATTTATTCTCCCCAGGAAGAATACACCAGAATGCTGGTAGACGCAGTGTTTGATATCTGAATATATAAAAAAATCACTTATCTGGTCTGAGATAGGTGATTTTTTTATGGGTCATTTAAACTAATGGGATTGTTGTAAGTGCATAAATTGTGGAGGTCTGTGCACAAACAGTGACATCATAGAACACATCTATGTGTTGTTTATATTTTAACAAACTCGTGAGATCTTACAAGCCTCCCGGGGGGATAAAAACATATGAAAAATACACGGGATCCATGCCGAATATGAATAGGTCTATATCCCCCGTACCGGGTTAAACTGCATGAAGATCAATGCTATACTGAACAAAGACCGGCTGCAGTGGAAAAATGTGCAGCAGAAAAATCTCAGGGGAGGAAACACAGAAATGAAAAAAAGAATACTTGCGCTGTTCAGTGTAGTCTGCCTGACCGTTTCTATGGCAGGAGGATGCATAAATGTTTCAGCGGCAGAAGAAAAAAAGGATGAGGTGATCGTGACGATGCCAGTGACCTCTGAGCCGGAGGCAGGATTTGATCCGGCGTATGGCTGGGGAGCCGGAGAGCATGTACATGAACCTCTGATCCAGAGCACGCTGACGGTTACAAACACAGATCTTTCCATAGGAATGGATCTGGCAACAGATTATTCTGTCAGCGAGGACGGACTTATCTGGACGGTAAAGATCCGTGATGATGTGAAATTCACAGACGGTGAGCCTCTGACAGCAGAGGATGTAGCCTTTACTTACAATAACTGCCGGGAAAACAGTTCGGTAAATGATTTTTCCATGCTGGAAGAGGCTGTGGCAACAGACGATACCACAGTAGAGTTTCATCTGAACCGTGCTTTTTCCATCTGGCCATATACCATGGCGGTAGTGGGGATTGTTCCGGAGCATGCTTATGATGAAAACTACGGACAGAATCCCATTGGTTCCGGCAGATATATTATGAAGCAGTGGGATAAAGGTCAGCAGGTAATCTTTGAGGCCAATCCGGATTATTACGGAGAGGAACCGTCCATGAAAAAAGTAACGGTTCTTTTTATGGAAGAGGATGCCGCTCTTGCAGCCGCCCAGTCCGGAACAGTAGATGTGGCGCATACAGCAGCTTCTTATTCGGATATGGAATTTGACGGATACAGCTTATTCAGTGTGGCAACAGTAGACAACCGTGGTCTCAATCTTCCGGCAGCTCCTGCAGAAGAAAAAGACGGCGTAACCGTAGGAAATGATTTTACCAGCGATGTAAATGTAAGACGGGCGATCAATATCGGTATTGACCGGGAAGAGATGATCGAAAATGTTCTGAACGGCTATGGAACTCCGGCATACAGCGTCTGTGACAAAATGCCATGGTACAATGATGAGGCAGTTACAGAATATGATCCGGAGGAGGCAGTGAAGATCCTTGAGGATGCAGGATGGAAAACCGGAGATGACGGAATCCGCGAAAAAGACGGTGTCCGTGCAGAACTGAATATTTTATACCCGGCGTCAGATTCCGTTCGTCAGGCTCTGGCAGAGGATACCAAAAATCAGCTTATCGAACTTGGAATCGCGGCATCTGCAGAAGGTGTGGACTGGGATACCGCATATTCAGGAGCGCTTTCACAGCCGCTGATGTGGGGCTGGGGAGCACATACTCCAATGGAACTTTATAATATTTATCATACCATGGAAGAAACAGGAACTGCGGAGTATTCTCCGTATGCAAATGAAGCGGTAGATAAATATATGGACGAGGCTCTGATGTGCAGCGACCTGGAGGAATCCTATGACCTCTGGAAAAAAGCCCAGTGGGACGGTGAGAGCGGAATTACACAGGAAGGCGACATTCCGTGGATCTGGCTGTGCAATGTGGATCATCTGTACTTTGTAAGAGACGGTCTGAAGATCGCAGAGCAGAAGATCCATCCCCATGGACATGGATGGTCTATTGTAAATAATGTAGATCAGTGGAACTGGGAATAAGCTGCCCGAAAACAGAATAAAAGAAAACAGTCATCCGGTGCCCTTCAGAGACGCAGTCTGTAAAAAAAGAGACAGACCGTCCCGGAAGGCGCCGGATACTGTGCGTTACAGCGGAAAGGAATTCCGCGTACAAGGAGAAAAGATTGAAGACAGCAAAATTTATAACAAAACAAATGATAAAAATGTTTCTTCTGCTTCTGGCAGTAAGCATAGCGGCATTTGCTCTGATGACAGCTTCCCCTGTGGATCCTCTTCAGGCAAACGTAGGGCAGACTGCCCTTGGTTCTATGAGTCCGGAGCAGATCCAGAAGCTGGAAGAATACTGGGGTGTGGGACAGCCTCCTGTACAGAGATATCTGGCATGGCTGAAGGATTTCATCCGGGGAGATATGGGTGTTTCTCTTCTTTACCGTCAGGACGTAACAAAGGTAATAGCAGTAAAGCTTGGAAATTCTCTGTTTCTTATGATTATTGCCTGGGTCATGTCAGGACTCCTTGGATTTATTCTGGGAGCGCTTGCAGGAATGAACCGGGGAAAGCTGATAGATAAAGCAGTCAGGGGCTATTGTCTGCTGATATCCAGCACCCCGGCCTTCTGGATCGCTATGCTTTTTTTGATTATATTCGGAGTATGGCTGAAGATACTTCCCATTGGTCTTAGTGTTCCGATCGGGGTGGAAGCAAGCGGGGTTACGTTTCTTGACAGAGTTTATCATGCGATTCTTCCGGCATTTACCTTATCAATTACCGGAATTTCCAATATAGCCATGCATACAAGGGAAAAAATGATCGATATCTGTGAAAGCGATTATATGCTTTTTGCAAAGGCAAGAGGGGAAAGCACCTGGGAGATCTTTAAGAACCATGGCTTCCGAAACGTGCTGGCTCCGGCTATGACTCTGCAGTTTGCATCCATCAGTGAGATTTTTGGCGGATCAGTTCTTGTGGAACAGGTATTCTCCTACCCGGGGCTGGGACAGGCGGCAGTCAGCGCAGGACTTGGAAGCGATATGCCGCTTCTCATGGCGATCACCATGATCAGTGCGCTTCTGGTATTTGGCGGTAACCTGATTGCCAATCTTTTGTACGGGGTGATCGATCCCCGTATCAGACGGGGAGGTGCGGTGAGATGACAGCTTTTGCAGAAAAACAGAAAACAGGTCTGCTTTTAAAAAAAGCAAGATGGAATCAGAGACAGAGACTTCTTTTCTGGCTGGCGGCAGCCGTTATTTTTCTTACGGCAGTATGTGTTGGGGGAATGTTTCTGGACGAAGCTGCAAAAACAACAGATTTTTCCAGAAAAAACATCTCGCCCTGTCTGACTTATCCTTTTGGAACAGACTGGCTGGGAAGAGATATGTTTGCCCGTACTGTAAGAGGTCTGTCCATCAGTATCGTGATCGGGATATGCGCGGCGGCAGTCAGCGCCGTACTTGCTTTTATCCTTGGCGTGGTGTCTGCCACAATGGGAAAAGCAGCAGATGCCATAGTGACCTGGTTTATCGATCTTGTAATGGGAATCCCGCATATGCTGCTTCTGATCCTTGTGTGCGTTGCCTGCGGACGGGGGCTGAAAGGGGTAATCCTTGGCGTGGCGCTGACGCACTGGACTTCTCTTGCCAGACTGATCCGTGGAGAGGTGCTTCAGCTGAAGGAACAGCAGTATATCAAAATGGCGCGCAAGCTTGGAAAGAGCAGCCTGTATATTGCCATGAAACATATGGCTCCGCATCTTTTTCCTCAGTTTATCGTGGGGCTGATCCTGCTTTTTCCTCATGCGATCCTTCATGAATCAGGAATTACCTTCCTGGGATTTGGACTTTCTAATGAGCAGCCTGCCATAGGCATTATTCTTTCGGAAGCAATGAAATATATGATTACCGGAAAATGGTGGCTTGCTCTTTTCCCGGGACTGATGCTTGTGCTTACGGTGGTATGCTTTTACGCAGTTGGAGAGAATCTGCGTAAATTAGTGGATCCGGCAAGCGCCCATAAATAGGAGATAAAAATGGAAAAAAAGAAAATACTTGAAATAAAAAACATGAATATTTCTTTTTGCCAGTATCAGAAGGGAATGCGGCAGGAAGAACTTCCGGTGATCCGGGATCTGAGTCTGTCTGTCCACGAGGGGGAGATGGTGGCAGTAGTAGGCTCTTCCGGTTCCGGAAAAAGCCTGCTGGCTCACGGAGTAATGGGGATTCTTCCTTATAATGCATCTATGGGAGGAGAAATCCTGTATCGGGGAGAACCTTTGACGGAAAAAAGAATCCGTAAGCTCCGTGGAAAAGAAATTGTGATGGTTCCTCAGAGTACCTCTTATCTGGATCCTCTGATGAAAGTGGGGACACAGATCTGTAAGGGAAAAAAAGATCCGGTACGTCAGAAGAAGCTGGACGGGATTTTCAGCCGATACAGTCTGGCGAAGGAAGTGAAAGAGCAGTATCCATTTGAATTGTCCGGGGGAATGACAAGAAGAGTGATGATCTCCACGGCAATGATCGAGGATCCCAGACTGGTGATCGCAGACGAGCCTACGCCGGGGCTGCATCAGAAGGCTGCGAAACGGGCTATGGAGCATTTCCGGGAGCTGGCGGATATGGGGGCAGGAGTGCTGATCATTACCCACGATCTGGAACTGGCTCTGGAAACGGCAGACCGGGTTCTGGTATTTTATGCCGGATATACGCTGGAAGATGCAAAGGCAGAGGATTTTTGCAGAGAGGAAACGCTTCGTCATCCCTATACAAAAGCATTATGGAGAGCAATCCCCAAAAATGGATTTCAGTATATTGACGGGGTGCAGCCTTATGTAAAGGATATGCCCTCAGGGTGCCCGTTTGCTCCCCGATGCAGCAGATGTTCCGAAAAATGCCATG
This sequence comes from uncultured Blautia sp., assembly GCA_900553515.1. GTDB lineage: Bacteria > Bacillota > Clostridia > Lachnospirales > Lachnospiraceae > Blautia_A. The sequence continues at coordinate 22,684 of USDN01000025.1, forward strand.
GTGAGATTCCCTACCGTGAGGTCAACGGCGGATATGTGAGGTGTGTATATGATTCTTGAAGCAAAAAATATTTCTTTCCGTTATGGGGAAAATGGAAGAGAAATCCTGAAGGATTTCAGTCTGAAAGCAGACAGTTCAGAAAGAGTGGGGCTGGCGGCGCCAAGCGGTTTCGGAAAAACAACTTTATGTAAGATTTTATCCGGATATGAGAAGCCGGACAGCGGCGAGGTCCTTCTGGACGGAAAACCGCTGGATCAGTATGGTTCCTATTGTCCGGTACAGCTGATCTGGCAGCATCCGGAGCAGGCAGTAAATCCAAGACTGCGGATGAAGTCGGTCCTGGAAGAAGGAGACCAGGTGGATCCTGCTCTGGTGGAACGGCTTGGAATTGAAAAAGACTGGCTGAACCGTTTTCCGGCAGAGATTTCCGGTGGTGAAATGCAGCGTTTCTGTATTGCAAGAGCTATGGGAAAAAGAACCAGATTTCTTCTGGCAGATGAGATCAGCACCATGCTGGATCTGATCACTCAGAGCCAGATCTGGCACTTTCTCATAGAGGAGACCGGGCGGCGGCAGATGGGAATGATCGTAGTCAGCCACAGCCCGGAGCTCCTGGAAAGAGTCTGCACCAGAGTGATAGATCTTCAGAAAATACAGATCTGAATGCCCTGCAGTATTCAGACTGCAAGCGCAAAGATTCTGGTAGCAATGTAGAAATAAATGATAATAGAACAGGTATCTACTACGGTTGTGATAAGGGGAGATGCCATAACGGCAGGATCCATGTTCAGCTTTTTCGCAATCAGGGGAAGGACACATCCTATAAGCTTTGCCATGATTACAGTGGCAGTAAGTGACAGGGCAACTACAAGAGCAAGCTGAGGATTTTTATACATAATCATGATCCGGATGCCGTTTATGACAGAAAGTCCGGTGCCCACAAGAAGGGAGATCCGAAATTCCTTAAACATGATCCGGAAGATATCCCTGAAGGTGATCTCCCCCAGAGCAAGACCGCGGATGATAAGGGTAGAGCTCTGGGATCCGCAGTTTCCGCCGGTATCCATCAGCATGGGAATAAAGGATACCAGAAGAGGTACTGCCGCAAATGCTTCTTCATATCTGGTGATGATGGTTCCGGTGATGGTAGCTGACAGCATCAGGAAAAGAAGCCATGCAAAACGTTTTCTTGCATGTGTCAGTACGGAAGTCTCGAGATAGGAGTCATTGGTGTCCATGGACTTCCTGACAGCTCTGGTGTGGATAGTTCTGTTTACGATTCTGTTGTTTTTTAAAATTAATGTTCTGCTCATAATGATTCCATCCTTTCTTTAATGTAATTCTACTGCAACTGGCTCCAGGTTCCATGGTACTCACCTCCTTTGATCTGTTTTAAAAATTACAAAGCGGCTGAATCCGCTTTTTTGCCATATAAAAAATCCTGTCAAAGCTTGAGCAATGACAGGATATATTTTTCCCGAAAATAAAACATCGTTCAAGCTTTAGCATCACAGGGCGTAAAAATTGCATTAGGTTATGCCTTATCTGCGACATAGCCTGCTGGCCAGCGAATCGTGTCTCCACGTTTTTGCGGCAGCAATCTTAGGATAATCCAAATCCCTGTGGTAGCCTCACCTACCGAATTTATTGATTTTTCCATATTGTATACTGAACCACTAGGTTTGTCAAGGCAGGAATTGTAAAGATTTTGTTTACAATATATAGACAAATAAATATCAGCCCTGCCCCGGTGTACCAAACAGATTCAGGATTACGCATCCGGCTACAATCAGGATCAGTCCTGCGATTCCTGCCGGGGACAGTTTCTGTCCGAAAATGATCCAGGCGATAATGGCGGTAGCCAAAAGTGGAAAATTGTTATATACTTGCGGTATGGGAACATGGAAATCAAAAAACAGACACAAGTATTTACTCCAATATCATATTATATTCGTCTGCAAATATAGAAAGAAATTGCTGATTTCAAAGCAGATATCAGAATTATTTGAGACAGCATTTCTGGAAAGAGCATACCTTTTGGACAGATGGCTGTTTTGCTTGTAATATAGGAAATGTCTAGGAAGAAATGCTAAAAAGGTATATAGAGAATCAAGGTTGAGAAAGACGGTGATAGCGGATGTTAAAGGCATATAAATACAGAATATATCCAAATGATGAGCAGAAAGTACAGATTGCAAAAACATTCGGATGTTGCCGTTTTGTTTACAATCAGACTTTATCATATCGGAAGGAGTCTTATGAGCAGGATAAAAAATCTGTCAGCAAAACAGACTGTAACAATTACTGTAATAGGAAATTAAAGAAGGATTATGAATGGCTGAAGGAAGTGGATAAGTTTGCGCTGACAAATGCAATATATAACATGGATGCAGCATATCAAAAATTTTTCAGGGAACATGCAGGTTATCCCAAATTTAAGAGCAAGCATGATAGCCATAAATCATATACAACAAATTTTACAAATGGAAATATAGCGGTAGATTTTGAGGGTGGAAAAATCAAATTACCAAAGTTAAAAGCAGTAAAAGCAAAACTGCATAGAAATTTTAGCGGACAGATAAAGTCTGTAACGGTATCACAAGTTCCGAGTGGAAAATATTATGTATCAATCCTGGTGGAAACGGAACACATGGAACTGCCACATACAAATCAAAATACAGGGATAGATTTAGGTATTAAAGATTTATGTATTACTTCTGATGGGAAGAAATACGAAAATCCCAAAATCATCAAGAAATATGAGAAGAAGCTTATTAAGTTACAAAGACAGTTAACACATAAAGAAAAAAGAAGCCAAAACTACTGCAAAACCAGGAAAAAGATAGCATTATGCCATGAGAAAATAACAAACACCAGAAAGGATTATCTGCACAAGATATCTCATGAGATTATCAGCGAAAACCAAGTGATAGTTTCGGAAAATTTACAGATAAAAAATATGGTAAAAAACCATCATATGGCAAAGTCCATAAGTGATGTATCGTGGCATGAGCTGACAAGGCAGTTAGAGTATAAATCAAAGTGGAATGGCAGGGAATATGTTAAAATAGATACATTCTATGCCAGCAGTCAGATATGTTCGGTTTGCAGATACCAAAATACAGAGACAAGAGATTTGTCAATAAGAGAGTGGTTGTGTCCTGTCTGCGGTACAAAACATGACAGAGATATTAATGCTGCGAAGAATATATTGGCAGAGGGATTACGACAAATAGCGTAAGAAATCAAATATAGGGCAGGGACTGCCCGAATTAACGCCTGTGGAGATAGTAGGTTGCGAGGTCTGCGAAGCAGGAAGCCCGTTGGCTTTAGACAATGGGTAGTTCACAAAGTATAGTAGCAGATTACATAAAACAGTACACATCCGGCTCCGGGCAGCAGCTAACACAGGCTTACCAACGGAAGCCTCGCAAGGCACTATGATCTGCCTTTTTCTCTATGCATCTGAAAGTGGATAACAGCCAAGCAGAAAAATCATATTCCGTTCATCTCAAGAAAAAATCCTCTTGACAATCTTTTGTTATGGATATATACTTTGATAATCAAAATATTAAAGATTCAAAATAAAATCAGCATGTAATTCTACATGTACTGCGGGGCCGGTTTTTCGGTCCCGGAAAAGGAGGGCGGATCATGACGGGTGTGATTTGCGGGACGGGAGCCTGCGTGCCGGAACGGATCCTGGATAATAATGAGATCGCTGAGTTTGTAGATACAAGCGACCAGTGGATCAGAGAACGAACCGGAGTAGAACAAAGGCGCATCGCCCGGGAGGAAACCACCGTATCCATGGCGGCAGAGGCCGGGAGACAGGCAGTGGAAGAAGCCGGGATCAGTCCGGAGGATATTGATATGATTATTACGGCAACAGCCACGCCGGATCAGATTTTTCCATGCGCAGCCTGTGAGGTGCAGAAGGAACTTGGCGCAGTCCGTGCAGTATGCTTTGATATGAACGCTGCCTGCAGCGGCTTTCTTTTTGCCTATCAGACCGCGCAGGCATATATAGCTTCCGGAATCTGCCGGAATATTCTTATTACAGGAAGCGAGAGACTTTCAGGGATCGTGGACTGGAAAGACCGGGGAACCTGCATTCTTTTTGGAGATGGGGCAGGGGCGGCTCTGATCCGGGCAAAGGAAGGAAAGCAATATCTTCCGTTTGCCCGTTCAGACGGAACCGGCGGACCGGCTCTGACCTGTCCAGGATATGCCGGAAACCAGAATGCAGATCAGAAGGCCGCTTCCCATATTTCCATGGATGGCCGTGAGGTCTTCCAGTTTGCGGTTCGCAGAGTTCCGGAGGCAGTGCGGGAGGTTCTGAAAAGAAACAATCTGAAAACAGAAGATATCGACTGGTTTGTTCTTCATCAGGCAAATCAGCGGATCGTAGAGGCAGCGGCCAAAAGACTGAAGACAGGGATCGAGAAGTTTCCGATGAACCTTCAGAAATATGGAAACACCTCTTCCGCAAGTATCCCGATACTGTTAAATGAACTGAACAGAAGCGGGAAACTGAAAAAAGGACAGAAACTTATTCTTGCAGGATTCGGCGCAGGGCTTTCCTGGGGAGCTTCCGTGCTGGAATGGGGAATTTAATAAAAATAACACAAAAAAGGAGAAGACAACATGTTAGAAAAAATTATTGAGATCACAGCAGACACACTTGGAGCAGAGGCAGCAGGAATCACAGAAAGCACTTCTTTTACAGAAGACCTTCACGCAGATTCTCTTGACCTTTTTGAGCTGGCAATGGCGCTTGAGGAAGAGTTTGGAGTAGAGATCCCAAGCGAGGATCTGGAACAGATCACAACCATCGGTGCGGCGGCAGCATATCTGGAGGAGCATAAATAATAAGTCTGCTTTTGATAACGCAGCTAGGAACATCAGATTTTCTGTCTTTATGATGGGAAGAGTATGAAGATGGCTACTGTTCACACGGCACTATCCTGCGAGGTGAACAGTGACTGAAAATGAGGGTATGAGGATGAAAACAGAGATCACAGAATTATTAGGAATTGAATATCCCGTGATTCAGGGCGGTATGGCATGGGTGGCCGAGGCAAATCTGGCAGCCGCGGTTTCCAATGCCGGAGGCCTGGGACTGATCGCAGCCGCGGCAGCTCCTGCTGAATGGGTAAGAGAACAGATCAGAAAAGCGAAGACAATGACAGACAGGCCTTTTGGTGTTAATATTATGTTAATGAGCCCGGAGGCGGATGCAGTTGCCAGAGTGATTATGGAGGAAGGTGTTTCCATTGTTACTACAGGCGCAGGAAGTCCAGAGAAATATATGGCGGACTGGAAAGCCGCAGGGGTGAAGGTTCTTCCGGTGGTGGCGTCAGCGGCTCTGGCAAAAAGAATGGAGCGATGCGGAGCTGATGCAGTAATTGCCGAGGGAACAGAGGCAGGAGGTCATATCGGAGAACTGACCACAATGGTTCTTGTTCCTCAGATTGCGGATGCAGTACAGATTCCGGTGGTAGCAGCCGGAGGAATTGCCGACGGAAGAGGCATGGCTGCCGCTTTTATGCTGGGAGCGAAGGGCATCCAGGCAGGAACTGTTTTTGCAGCTTCCAAAGAATCTGTGATCCATGAAAATTATAAAAACAGTATCCTGAAAGCAAAGGATATTGACACCCGTGTGACAGGCAGAAGCACAGGTCATCCGATCCGTGTTCTTCGGAACGATATGGCAAGAAAATATCTGGAGCTTGAAAAGAGCGGCGCAGATTTTCAGGAGCTGGAAGCGCTGACCCTTGGAAGCCTGAGAAAAGCCGTAGTAGAAGGCGATATAAAAAACGGAAGCCTTATGGCAGGTCAGAGCGCAGGACTTGTAAAAAAAAGCCTTTCCTGCGAAGAGGTGATCCGGAGAATGGTAACCCAGGCACAGAATCTTATGAACGGAGAGGTGCAGCATGAGTAGGATCGCATTTCTTTATCCCGGACAGGGAGCCCAGGAAGCGGGTATGGCAAAAGATTTTTATGAAAACAGTCCGGAAGCGAGGGAATTATTCGATCAGGCATCTGAACTGCTGGATCTGGATCTTCGTAAACTCTGCTTTGAGGAAAATAATCTTCTGGATAAAACAGAATATACACAGGCAGCTATGGTGGCAGCCTGTCTTGCCATAACAGGAGAATTGAAAAAGAAAGGGCTTCATCCGGATATGACAGCCGGACTGAGCCTTGGAGAATACTGTGCCATTGCGGCAGCCGGAGGAATGAGCGATATGGACGCTGTCCGTACTGTGCGCGCCAGAGGGATATTTATGGAACATGCAGCTCCGGAAGGCACCGGAGCCATGTCTGCGATCCTTGGAATGGAAAATTCTTCAGTGGAAAAAGTGATTCAGGAAATAGAAGGAGCTTACATTGCCAATTATAACTGTCCGGGTCAGATTGTAATCACCGGAGAAAAAGAGGCAGTAGAAAGGGCGGGAAAAGCCCTGAAGGAAGCCGGAGCCAGAAGAGTCCTTCCTTTAAAAGTCAGCGGTCCGTTTCATTCGCCGATGATGGAGAATGCCGGAGAAAAGCTGAAAAAGGTTCTGGAAGAGGTAACTCTGAAAAAGCCTTCCGTTCCTTATGTGACCAATGTAACGGCAGAACTGGTAACAGAAAAAGAACAGATCCGGGAGCTTCTTGTAAAGCAGATCAGCTCTCCGGTATGCTGGGAGCAGAGTATCAGAAATATGATCGCAGAGGGTGTTGACACTTTTGTGGAGATCGGTCCCGGAAAAACTCTCAGCAGTTTTATGAAAAAAACAGACAGGAATGTAACCATGTACAGGGTAGGCACCTGGGAAGAGGCGGAAACCGTGTGCAGTGAGATTTTGAAGAAAATCTGAGAAGAAAGAGGAGAGATCATGGCAGAGCAGCAGACAAAAAAACAGATCGCTGTTGTTACAGGAGCATCCAGAGGGATTGGAAGAGCTATTGCTCTGGAGCTTGCAGCAAAGGGGATCTTTGTGATCATTAATTATAACGGTTCTGCAGAACGTGCAGAAGAGGTCAGAAAAGAAATTCAGAAAAATGGTGGTGGAGCTGCTGTTCTTCAGTGGAATGTAGCGGATCATCAGGCCTGTGACCAGGCGGTACGGAGCATTGTGAAAGAATATGGGGCAATTGATATTCTTGTGAATAATGCAGGAATTACCAAAGACGGACTTTTGATGGGAATGTCAGAGGAGGCCTTTGACCGTGTGATCGATGTAAACCTGAAAGGGTGCTTTAATATGATGCGTTTTGTATCCCGACAGATGCTGAGGCAGAAAAAAGGACGTATCGTCAGTCTTGCTTCTGTGGTAGGTATTGCCGGAAACACAGGACAGGCAAATTATGCGGCTTCTAAGGCAGGTGTGATCGGTCTTACCAAAACAGCGGCCAGAGAACTTGCGTCCCGCGGAATCACAGTCAATGCTGTTGCGCCGGGATTTATTGAAACAGAAATGACAGCCGTACTTCCGGAGGCGGTTAAGGAGGCTTCGGCAGCGCAGATTCCTCTGGGACATTTTGGGAAGCCGGAGGACGTAGCACGGACAGTTGCATTTCTGGTATCTGAGGATGCAGCATATATTACAGGTCAGGTCATTCAGGTTGACGGAGGAATGGTGATATGAGTAAACGCAGAGTGGTCGTTACCGGACTTGGAGCCGTAACGCCAATTGGAAACAGTGTACAGGAATTCTGGGAAGGGATCCGTGAAGGAAAAACAGGCATTGGACCAATTACCAGATTTGATGCAGGAGAATATAAAGTCCGTCTTGTGGCAGAGGTAAAGGATTTTGATCCGAAAAAATATATGGAGCCAAAGATGGTAAGACGTATGGCTCCATTTGCCCAGTATGCAGTAGCTGCGGCAAAAGAGGCATTTGAAGACGCAGGACTGGATATGGAAAAGGAAGATCCTTTCCGTGCAGGAGTGATTATCGGCTCCGGAGTAGGAGATCTCCATCAGGTAGAGCTTTGCTATGATAAGATTTTGACAAAAGGCCCCGGACGGGTTCCACCTCTTATGGTTCCCCTGATGATCTCCAATATGGCTGCCGGAAATGTTTCAATCCAGTTAGGGCTTCGGGGAAAATGTTCAGACGTAGTGACTGCCTGTGCTTCCGGTACGCACAGTATCGGTGACGCCTTCCGTGCAATCCAGTACGGAGATGCGGAGATTATGCTGGCAGGAGGTGCTGAAAGCTGTATCTGTCCCACTGGTGTGGCCGGATTTGATGCGCTGACAGCTCTGACAGAAACCGACGATCCTGCACGGGCTTCCATTCCTTTTGACAGGGATCGTGACGGCTTTGTTCTCGGAGAAGGCGCAGGTGTTGTAGTGCTTGAAGAACTGGAACATGCTTTGGCAAGGGGAGCAGAGATCTATGCAGAGGTAGTGGGCTATGGCGCCACTGCGGACGCGTATCATATCACTTCACCGGCAGAAGACGGAAGCGGCGCCGCAAAGGCCATGACTCTTGCCATGGAGGAGGCAGGTGCGAACCCGTCAGAAGTAGAATATATCAACGCTCATGGAACCAGTACCCACCACAACGATCTTTTTGAGACAAGAGCCATCCATATGGCATTTGGAGAAGCGGCGGAAAAGGTAGTAGTAAATTCCACCAAATCTATGATCGGGCATCTTCTGGGAGCAGCAGGCGGCGTGGAATTTATCACCTGTGTAAAATCCATTCAGGAAGGTTTTATCCACCAGACCGTAGGCACCAGAGAACCGGGAGAGGGATGTGATCTGGATTATGCCATCGGCGCGCCGGTGGAAAAGGAGATCCGCTATGCCATGAGCAATTCTCTGGGATTTGGCGGACATAATGCAACTCTTCTGTTAAAAAAGTTTGAATAGATCGGAAATGGGAAAATGGAATTTGAAAATCTTCTTACGTTAATAAAAACAGTGTCCGACTCTGAGGTTACAGAGCTTCATTATGAAGAAAACGGCACGAATATCCGCCTTGTAAAGGAGACCCCGGCGCCGGGAACAGGGATTCCGGTACAGAACCCGGCAGTGATCCTTCAGAATGCGGCGGGAACTCCGGTTATGGAAAATGGAGCAGCAGGCAATATGCCGGCAGCAGAGAAAGAACCGGAAGGAAAAACTGTAAAATCTCCGCTGGTAGGAACCTTTTATGCAGCGCCTGCCGAGGATGCGGATCCTTTTGTTACAGAAGGAAAAACAGTAAAAAAAGGCCAGACGCTTGGAATTGTGGAGGCCATGAAGCTGATGAATGAGATAGAAAGTGAATTTGAGGGTACGGTTGCAGAAATTCTTGTGGAAAACGGACAGATGGTAGAATTCGGGCAGCCCTTATTCAGAATCAGATAGATCGAGGTAGAGTATGAAACGTTTGGGAATCAAAGAAATTGAGGCGATCCTTCCACACAGACATCCGTTTCTGCTGGTGGATTATATTGAGGATTATGAGCCGGGGGAATTTGCAGTAGGATATAAATGCGTGACTTTTCATGAGGATTTTTTCCGGGGACATTTTCCCCAGGAGCCGGTAATGCCGGGCGTTCTTACTGTTGAGGCGCTGGCGCAGACAGGTGCGGTAGCTATTCTGAGCAAAGAGGAAAATAAGGGAAAGACGGCATATTTTGGCGGGATCAAAAACTGCAGATTCCGTGGAAAAGTATCTCCGGGAGATAAGATAAAACTGGAAACACGGATCATCAAATGCAAAGGACCGGTAGGGGTAGGTCATGCGGTTGCCAGTGTAGACGGCAAAGTAGTGGTAGATGCAGAACTGACTTTTATGATCGGATAGGTGAAATAAAATGATAAAAAAAGTGCTGATAGCCAACAGGGGAGAAATAGCGGTACGGATTATCCGCGCCTGCAGAGAGATGGGGATCGAGACCGTAGCTGTTTATTCAGAGGCTGACAGTGAAGCCCTTCATACGCAGCTTGCAGATGAGGCCATATGCATTGGTCCGGCGCCGTCTTCCCAGAGCTATCTCAGTATGGAAAATATCATAAGTGCGACCATTGTTTCAGGCGCAGACGCCATTCATCCGGGATTTGGCTTCCTGTCTGAAAACAGCAGGTTTGCAGAGCTCTGCGAACAGTGCAAAATCACGTTTATCGGACCGCCCTCTCAGGTGATTGCAAGCCTTGGCAACAAACAGGCTGCCAAAAATACCATGGCGGCGGCAGGAGTTCCGGTGATTCCGGGAAGCAAAAAAGCGGTTTATTCCGTGGAAGAAGGAATGGCAGAAGCAGATGAGATCGGTTATCCGGTAATTATCAAAGCGGCTCTGGGAGGCGGAGGCAAGGGAATGCGTACCGCAGACTGTGCGGCAGAATTTGCAGAAAGCTTTCGTACTGCCCAGAAGGAGGCGCAGATGGCTTTTGGAGACAATACCATGTATATCGAGCATTTTGTCCGGAATCCCAGACACATTGAATTTCAGATTCTTGCAGACAAAAAAGGCAATGTGATCCATCTTGGGGAAAGAGACTGTTCTGTGCAGAGAAATCACCAGAAAATGATCGAGGAATCTCCCTGTGAAGTAATCTCAGACAGACTTCGTAAAAAGATGGGAGAGGCGGCTGTGAAGGCGGCAAAGGCCTGCGGCTATGTAAATGCAGGAACCATTGAATTTCTTCTGGATCGGGATGGAAGCTTTTATTTTATGGAAATGAATACCAGGATCCAGGTGGAGCATCCGGTGACCGAGTGGGTAACAGGGGTGGATCTTGTAAAAGAGCAGATCAGGATCGCATCCGGGATGCCTCTTTCCTTCAGGCAGAAGGACATCCATATTACCGGTCATGCCATTGAATGCCGTATTAATGCGGAAAATCCCTCTAAAGGCTTTCGTCCGTCTCCGGGAACCATCACAGATATGTATTTTCCCGGGGGAAAAGGAATCCGCATCGATTCGGCTGTATACAGCGGCTATACGGTGCAGCCTTATTATGACTCCATGATTGCCAAGCTGATTGTGTGGGCTAAGAACAGAGAAGAAGCCATCCGTAAGATGCAAAGTGCTCTTGGGGAGATCATTATAGAGGGAATCGATACAAACGTGGACTATCAGTATGAGATTTTAAACCATCCGGATTTTCTGGAGGGGAATACGGATGTGGGCTTTATTGAACGGATGGAAGGCAGAGGTAAGGAAGCATGAAGCTGGAAAATATGTTCAAAAAAACAAGGATCTCCAACGGGGAATCCGGAGGCAGACGAGGAAGAACAGCAAAGCCGGAAGTACCCCAGGGACTTTTGCGGAAATGTAATAAATGTGGAGCGGCGATTATCGCCGAAGATGTGAAAAATGGATATTATATCTGCCCGAAATGCGGAGGATATTTCCGGGTACACGCTTACCGCAGGATACAGATGGTGGCAGATGAGGGAAGCTTTGAGGAATGGGATACCTTTCTTATGGGAGAAAATCCCATGGATTACCGGGGATATCCGGAAAAGCTGTCTGCTGTTCAGGGAAAAACAGGGCTTCGGGAAGCTGTTGTTACCGGGAAATGCCGGATTAACGGACATGAGGCAGTGATCGGGGTCTGCGATGGCCGCTTTCTCATGGCAAGCATGGGATGGGCAGTAGGAGAAAAGATTACAAGGGCTGTAGAGCGGGCTACGGAAGAAAAGCTTCCAGTCATTCTTTTTGCCTGTTCAGGAGGCGCCAGAATGCAGGAAGGGATTACCTCTCTGATGCAGATGGCAAAAACCTCGGCGGCGCTGAAGCGTCACAGCGATGCAGGGCTTCTTTATATTTCTGTTCTTACAGAACCTACTACCGGAGGTGTGACGGCAAGTTTTGCCATGCTGGGAGACGTGATCCTTGCGGAACCGGGAGCGCTGATTGGCTTTGCCGGACCAAGAGTTATTGAGCAGACCATTCGTCAGAAGCTCCCAAAGGGTTTCCAGAGAGCAGAGTTCCTTCTGGAACATGGATTTGTGGATGCAATTGTAGAAAGAGAAAATCTGAAACGTACACTGACAAAAATATTAAAGCTTCATGAGAAAAAAGACAGGTCTGTCATAGAGACAGCTAAGATCAGGGACCTCGAAGGGAAAGAGAAGCAGAACAGATCAGAGCTGACATCACTGACAGGCAAAGGATCGGAACCGACACTCTCGTTTACTCCATGGGAGAGAGTGCAGGCATCCCGAAGAGCGGATCGTCCTTCAGGAAGCGCATATATCCGCGGATTGTTTACGGATTTTACAGAACTTCACGGAGACCGGAAATATGGAGATGATCCGGCAGTGATAGGCGGTGTCGCAGCTTTTCATGGAATCCCGGTTACGGTGATTGCCCAGGAAAAAGGCAGCGGCACAAAAGAAAATATTTACCGTAATTTTGGAATGCCAATGCCGGAAGGCTATCGCAAGGCTCTCCGCCTTATGAAGCAGGCAGAAAAATTTCACCGCCCGGTGATTTGTTTTGTAGATACGCCGGGAGCGTTCTGTGGAATTGAGGCAGAAGAAAGAGGACAGGGAGCAGCCATTGCAGAAAATCTCATGGAAATGGCTGGCCTGACAGTCCCGGTACTGACTGTTGTAACAGGAGAGGGAGGAAGCGGCGGAGCACTTGCACTTGCTGCAGGAGATCAGGTATGGATGCTGGAAAATGCAGTTTATTCCATTCTTTCCCCGGAAGGGTTTTCCAGTATTCTCTGGAAAGACAGCAGCAAGGCAAAAGAAGCTGCGGAAGTTATGAAGCTGACGGCTGCGGATCTTTACAGACAGAAGATCATTGAAAAGATCATTCCCGAGCCAGAGGAATTAAAAGAAGAAAACCTCTCTAATGTGACAGATATACTGGATGAGGAGATTACAGACTTTCTGAAACAATATGAGAAAATGCCGGAAGAAGAATTACTGAAGAAACGGTATGAAAGATTCCGGAAATTCTAGTGTGGGAATGGGCGGAATATGATTTTTGTCTGTAAATGACATGCAGGAGTGGATTCTTCTGTTGCAAAAGCTAGTTCGAGTCTTGGAAAATTCTAAGCTTCTGCTTCTTTGCAAAAAACGATCCCCCGAATGCTGA
>USDN01000026.1 GCA_900553515.1 uncultured Blautia sp.
AAGCGGTTTCGTTCTACTTTTTCTAATTGGGTTTACAGACATACTCTGCCCTTCTGTATTCTGTTTTGGAATCTGCGCCTGTGCATATTTCACAATTTCTGATGCAAGCAGCGCTTTATCCGTCTGGTCCGAAGAATGATAACTTTGTGCGCGCTCTGCCATTCTGTCTACAATCAAACGAATAACGTCTCCCTGCAGCGGATAAGCTCTTGCAATATCCAGTAATATTTTCATTGAAGAAATATCAGCCTCTTCTGTAAATTCATTATCAAAAAACTTTTTCCATTCTGAATATGCACTTTTATTTTTTATCCGCATCAGTTCATACATGCGTTGTTCTAAATTTACTTCCTGCTTTTCTGCATAATTACTTTCATGATTTTCTGCATGCTCCATACACATAATCCTCCTGCGTTTAAAACTCGCTTTTGTCTATATAGATTATATGTTATTTTCTATTACATTTCAAATATTTCTATTTTGTGCAGACAACAAAATCCGATCATTATCCAATTCTTTTCCACATCCCTGTTGGAATCTTTTCAATAAATCTTCTACCGTAAGTTTTTTCTTTTCTTCTGCTCCAATATCCAGCACGATTTTTCCTTCAGACATCATAAATGTCCGATTTCCAAGTTCTAATGCCTGCTGCATATTATGTGTGATCATCATACAGGTGATTTTTTCTCGTTCCACGATTTCTTTCGTTAAATTTAATACCTTTTCTGCTGTTCCGGGATCCAGTGCCGCTGTGTGTTCATCCAATAATAATAACTTCGGTGTCACCATCGTCGCCATCAAAAGCGTAAGCGCCTGCCTTTGTCCTCCGGAAAGCAGCCCCACCGGCTGATTCATCCGATTTTCCAATCCCATATCCAGCAATCTAACTTTTTCTTGAAAATATTTTTTATCCTTTTTGCTGATCCGACTAAACGAATTTCTACTTTTGGAAGAGCGCAGATATGCCAATGCAAGGTTTTCCTCGATTGTCATCCCCGGAGCAGTTCCACCCATCGGATCCTGAAACAGTCTTCCAATCTGACGGCTTCTCTTATGCTCCGGCAAAAATGTCATTTCTTTTCCATCTAATACGATGGACCCCTCATCTACATAAAATGTTCCGGCGATAGCATTAAACAATGTAGACTTTCCGGCTCCATTTGAACCAATGATCGTAACAAAATCCCCATCCTCTAATTTCATAGACAATCTGGAAATAGCTGTCTTTGCATTCACCGTTCCCGGATGAAATGTCTTGGATATATTTTTTAATTCTAACATATTACTCTACTCCTTTCCGGGATGCTGCAAATTTTCGTTTTTGAAATTGCATCTGCTTTTTCATTGTAGGAAATGCGATTGCCAATGCAACAACGATTGCAGTCAATAATTTTAATCCTTGCACCGGAACAATTTTTGTATAAAGTACAATTGCATAAATCAATCGATAAATCACCGAACCAATCACTGCAGCTATGACTCCTTTTGTGACTGTTCGATGTCCAAGAACAGTCTCTCCGATAATCAAACAAGCAAGTCCGATTACTACAATTCCGGTTCCTCCATTAATATCAGCAGCATTTTGATACTGGCCAACCATTGCTCCGGATAAAGCTGTCATTCCATTTGCAATACAAAGTCCTACTGTAATAGTAAATACCGGATTAATCGAAGAGGCTCTGACCATTTTCATATTATCCCCTGTTGCCCGAATAGAAAGTCCCATACGGGTTTTTAAAAATAATAAAAGAACGATTCCTACTACTGCAACAATGAAAAATGTAAGCAGGATGTCCGCATATCTTCCTCCTATTTTTGTCTTTCGAAATAGACTAAAAATCGTTTCTGTTTTCAAAAGACTTACATTGGAACTCCATCCCATAACCATTAAATTCACAGTATAAAGTCCTGTATTGGTTACGATTCCTGCTAAAATAGAAGGAACTCCCAGCTTTGTCTGCAGAAGGGCTGTTCCCCCTCCTGCACATGCTCCTGACAAGAATGCAGCTGCAATTCCAAGATACGGATGCCCTGCTGCTGCCATTGTTACAGAAACAGCTGCTCCTAATATAAAACTTCCATCTGTTGTCAAATCTGCAATATCTAAAATGCGATAACTCAAAAACAATGCCATCGCTACCAGTGCATATAAAAATCCCAATTCAAGTGCCGTCTGTATAATATAACTCACCGGAAATTCCTCCATTTTTCATTTATCATTTTTCATTTTTCTCATTTTCTTCTCGCTATTCTTCTGTCGTTTGTACTTCTACAATTTCTCCAAGATCCTTCAAAATCATATAATCCATTCCAAGTGTTTTGGCTGTTTCTGTTTAAACTGTATTTACTCCCCCATCCATGAGATGATAATCTACCATCTCATCCATACCTTCTGTAATTGCACGATAAGCGAGATCTGCTGTTTCTGTTCCTAAGTCTGTATAATTAACACCACATGTAATATATGCTCCATTTCTTACAAAAGAATCTGCTCCTGTATAATGTGGAATCCCTGCTTCTGCAAGTTTCTCATAGATTGCAAGCTCTGCCGCCATAATAACGTTGTCTGTTGGTGTGAAAATTGCATCTACGCCTTCTGCAATCAAGGAAGAGGCTGCTGCGATAACTTCATCATTTGTAGATGCTGTCTGCTCTACATATTCGATTTTAGCTTGATCTAAATATTGTTTTGCATCTTCAATCGGCTTTTTCGAATTGACTTCAGACAATGAATAAAGAAGACCTACTTTTTTAATTTCCGGATTTTCTTTTTGCATCATTTCCAAAATAAACTTTGTATTCAACGCATCGCTTGTTCCTGTAACATAATCAATTCCGGTAAGTTCTGCTGATTCCGGATCCGATACTGCTGCGTAAACGACCGGAATATCCATACCTTCCGCACAGGAAGTCATTACCTGAGCTGCCAGTGTAGCAACCGGAATAATTACATCTACTCCTTCTGCCACTGCCTGATCTCCGATCTGCTTTAACGTTGTCTGTTCGCCCTGACCGGAATAAATATCATATTCAATCTCTACATTCTTTTCTTCACTAATTTCTTCTAACTCTGCTGCAACGGCATTTGCAATTTCATCCAATGATGGATGATCCATCTGCTTTACGATTGCAACCTTATAAGATTCTTCTGTATCTTTTCCATTAGACTCAGATCCTGCTTTTTCTGTGCTGCATCCTGTTACCATACCTACTGTCATTGCCATTCCCAACAATACTGCTAATACTCTTTTTTTCATGATTTTTCTCTCCTTTTTCTTAAATATATGTTCTCACTGATACAAAGCTGCCAGGAAAGAGTTTGAAGAAAATACCTGATTGAAGGAAGTAAAAAAAGCGCCTCAAGCTAATGCTTGAGACGCTAATAATATTTCACTATTACTATCGTGGTACCACTCAAATTGACAAAAATGTCCACTTTCCACGTACTAACATACGCTCCTCATTTATAACGGGTTTGGTTCCCGTCAGCGCCTACTCTTTCTCATCCGGTCTTATGAACGGATTCAAATTTTCGGGCTGCCCTCAAAAGTCCATTCAGCAATAACCGCCATACAGCAATCCCACCACCTGCTGCTCTCTGTGATCTTGTTTAAAGCCTACTCGTCTTTCTCAACAGTTTATATTTTTATTTTTTACTACTTTACTACCTCAAAGTGTTTTTGTCAATCTTTTTTTATTCTTTTTTTAAATTATTCTACACTTTCTTCCGAATCTTCATCCACTTCCATTTCTTCGGATGTTTTTCGTACTTTTGCAATACTTACGACAGTTTCATTTTCTTTTAAGTTGATCACTTTTACACCGGATGTAATTCTTCCCAACTTGGAAATACTGTCACACGCCATACGAATGATGATTCCCTCACTATTAATCATCATGATTTCATCATCTTCATTGACGGCTTTCATTCCCACTACGTTTCCGGTCTTCTCCGTAATCTTATAACATTTGACACCTTTTCCGCCGCGGTTCTGATTTGTAAATTCACCCATTGCAGTGCGTTTTCCCATACCTTTTTCCGATACGATCAACAGGCATTCTCCCTGTGTATGCACCTGCATTCCGATAACAACATCTCTGTCTGCCAGATTGATACCACGTACTCCCATAGACGTTCTTCCGGTAGAACGGACATCTTTTTCATCAAAGCGGATACATTGTCCATATTTTGTTACAAGAATGATGTCCTTTTCATTGTCTGTAATCTTGACTTCAATTAACTGATCATCATCCCGAAGTGTAATTGCAGCAAGACCTTTCTTACGAACATTGACATATTCTCTAAGCGGAGTCTTTTTCACAAGTCCCTGCTCTGTTGCCATAAACAAATATTGATTGTCATCATATACCTTGATCGGAATCATCGCTGTAATCTTTTCTTCCGGCATAAGCTGCAGCATATTGATGATTGCAGTTCCTCTGGACGTTCTTCCTGCCTCCGGAATCTCATATCCTTTCAGACGATACACACGACCGGTATTGGTAAAGAACATAATATAATCGTGTGTAGAAGTCATAAACAATTCCTGAATATAATCATCATCCAGTTTCTGCATTCCTTTGATTCCCTTACCTCCGCGATTCTGACTCTTGAACGTATCTACAGTCATTCGCTTGATATATCCGAGTTTTGTCATCGTAATCACAACATCCTGCTTCGGAATCATATCTTCCATGGTAATATCAAATTCATCAAATCCGATACTTGTTCTTCTGTCATCTCCGTATTTTTCAGAAATCTCCAGAATTTCTTCCCGTATCACACGGAGAAGAAGGCTTCTGTTCGCAAGAATTGCCTGTAATTTACGGATTTTTTCCATTAATTCTGCATATTCCGCTTCCAGTTTTTCTCTTTCCAGACCTGTAAGAGCACGAAGACGCATGTCTACAATTGCCTGTGCCTGTACTTCTGTCAGTTCAAAGCGATCTATCAGTTCCTGTTTGGCAATCTGAACACTTCTGGAACCGCGAATGATACGAATCACTTCATCAATATTATCCAGCGCCTTGAGAAGTCCCTCTAAAATATGAGCTCTCTCCTGGGCTTTATTCAGGTCATACTGTGTCCTTCTTGTTACAACATCCTCCTGATGTGCCAGATAATATTTCAGCATATCATGGATATTCAGCACCTTTGGTTCCAGACTTCCATTTGTCGATACCAGGCAGAGCATGATCACACCAAAGGTATCCTGAAGCTGTGTATGCTTATAAAGCTGGTTCAGGACAACGTTTGCATTAGCATCTTTACGCAGATCAATACAGATACGCATTCCTTCGCGGCTTGAATGGTCGTTCAAATCTGTAATACCATCGATTTTTTTGTCACGGACAAGTTCCGCTATCTTTTCGATCAGACGGGCTTTATTTACCAGATACGGAAGTTCTGTAACAATAATACGTGACTTTCCATTTGGAAGTGTCTCGATATTTGTCACCGCACGGACACGGATCTTGCCGCGGCCGGTACGATATGCTTCCTCAATTCCTCTCGTTCCCAGAATCGTAGCTCCTGTAGGAAAATCCGGACCCTTAACAATCTCCAGAATTTCTTCAATGGTGGTATCTCTCTGTTCTTCGATAATATTGTCGATAATCTTTACAACCGCCTGGATAACCTCACGAAGATTATGAGGCGGAATATTTGTAGCCATACCCACGGCAATACCGGAAGTCCCGTTTACAAGAAGATTGGGATAACGTGAAGGGAGCACAACCGGCTCTCGTTCTGTTTCGTCAAAGTTCGGCTGAAAATCAACGGTATTTTTATTAATATCTGCAAGCATCTCCATTGAGATCTTACTGAGACGGGCCTCTGTATATCGCATGGCAGCCGCCCCGTCGCCGTCCACAGAGCCAAAGTTCCCATGACCGTCAACCAGAGGATATCTGGTAGACCAGTCCTGTGCCATATTTACAAGCGCTCCGTAAATAGAACTGTCTCCATGAGGGTGATACTTACCCATGGTATCACCTACGATACGCGCGCATTTACGATGCGGCTTATCGGGTCCGTTATTTAACTCTATCATCGAGTACAGTACACGTCTCTGTACCGGTTTCAGTCCGTCCCGGACATCCGGAAGGGCACGTGATGCAATAACACTCATGGCATAATCGATATAGGATTTTTCCATGGTCTTCTGCAGATCCACCTCATGGACTTTATCAAAAATATTGTCTTCCATCTTTTATTCTCCTAGATATCCAGATTTTCTACAAATCTTGCATTTTCTTCGATGAATTCCCGCCTTGGCTCTACCTTGTCCCCCATAAGTGTGGTAAAGGTCAGATCAATCTCAGATGTTGCAGATTCATCCATGGTCACTCTCAGAAGAATTCTCTTCTCCGGATCCATAGTAGTTTCCCAAAGCTGCTCAGCATCCATCTCTCCAAGTCCTTTGTATCGCTGGATCTTATTGTTGTTATCACGACCGATCTCTTCCAGAATACGGTTCAATTCAGCATCATCATAGGCATACCATACCTTTTTGTTCTTCTCAATCTTATAAAGAGGAGGCTGCGCCAGATATACATATCCCTGCTTGATCAGCTCCGGCATAAACCGATACAGGAAAGTAAGAAGAAGCGTTGCAATATGCGCTCCATCCACATCGGCATCTGTCATTATGATAATCTTGTGATAACGAAGCTTGCTGATATCAAAATCCTCATGGATACCAGTTCCAAAAGCAGTGATCATCGCCTTGATTTCTTTATTTCCGTAAATTTTATCCAGACGGGCCTTTTCTACATTCAGAATCTTGCCTCGAAGGGGAAGAATCGCCTGTGTAGCACGATTTCTTGCTGTCTTGGCAGAACCACCGGCAGAATCTCCCTCTACGATATAGATCTCGCAATTTTTGGGATCTTTATCTGAACAATCCGCCAGCTTACCTGGCAGGGACATTCCGTCCAGAGCTGATTTTCTTCTTGTAAGATCTCGGGCCTTACGGGCTGCCTCTCTGGCTCTCTGTGCAAGAACAGATTTCTCCACTGTAGATTTCGCAACCGTAGGATTCTGTTCCAGGAAAATCTCCAGCTGTTTGCTGACAACCGAATCAACAGCACCTCTTGCCTCACTGTTTCCCAGTTTCTGCTTCGTCTGACCTTCAAACTGAGGTTCCTCGATCTTAACACTGACAATAGCGGTCAGACCTTCACGAATATCATCACCGCTTAAATTCGGTTCACTGTCCTTCAGAAGCTTGTTCTTTCTGGCATAATCATTAAAAGTTTTCGTCAGAGCATTACGGAATCCCATGATATGAGTTCCGCCCTCTGGTGTATTGATATTATTTACAAAACCATAGGTATTCTCTGTGTAAGAATCATTATGCTGCATGGCAACCTCGACCATAACACCGTCTTTTTCTCCTTCACAGTAGATTACCTCCGGATAAAGAGCTTCTTTGCTTCTGTTCAGATAAGTAACAAATTCCTGGATACCGCCTTCGTAATGGAAAGTTTTCTCTTTCTTGGAATCCTCTCTGTCATCTCTCAGAACAATCTTCAGACCTTTGGTAAGAAAAGCCATTTCCCGAAGACGCTGTTTCAGGATGTCATAATCATAGACTGTTTCCTCAAAAATTTCTTTATCAGGAAGAAACGTAACCGTTGTTCCCGTATATTCCGGGGCACAGTCTCCCACGATCTTCAGAGGATAAATCGTATGACCTCTCTCATATCTCTGTTTATATTCTTTTCCCTCTTTGTAGATGGAAACCTCCAGCCATTCAGACAGAGCATTTACAACCGATGCGCCAACTCCATGAAGACCTCCGGATACCTTGTATCCCCCGCCGCCAAATTTACCACCGGCATGCAGGATCGTAAATACCACCTCAACTGCCGGGATACCGGCTTTATGATTAATTCCTACCGGGATACCTCTTCCGTTATCTATGACTGTAATTGAATTGTCAGGATTAATGACTACCTGAATTTCTGTACAAAATCCGGCAAGTGCTTCATCCACTGCGTTATCAACGATTTCATACACAAGATGATGCAGGCCTCTGCTTGACGTACTTCCAATGTACATACCTGGTCTTTTTCTTACAGCTTCCAGTCCTTCCAAAATCTGAATTTGGTCCGCTCCGTACTCTGTATTCTCTCCGCCCATTTCGTCCTCCTGTCATTTTAGATTTATAGCATCAACAGGCCTGCAGAAAACCCCTGCAACCTCTGATAAATAGACATAGTAATACTAATCTATTATAGCACAAAATAGGGCTGCTTTCCATTCATTTTCAGAAAAATATAGAAAACTTCCCGGCAGTCAGAATCTTTCTGACTGTCGGGAAGTCGTTTTTACTGTTCTATATTCACCAGATACTGATACACATCTCTCTTGCTTACTCCCCGGTCCTTTGCCACCTGTTTCATGGCGTCCTTCCGGGAAAATCCCTTACTCTCATAGATTTCCATATGCTCCTCTATTGTGATCTCCTCCCAGGAAGCTGCTGCCTCTTCTTTCAGCTCCTGACGGCTTTTTCCTTCGATGACCATAACGCACTCTCCAAGAGGCTTCTCATTCTCATAGTGTGCGATCAGCTGGTCTATGGTCGTGCGGAATGCCGTCTCATGCTTTTTGGTAAGTTCCCTGCATAGAGTCATCCTGCGGTTTCCAAGAGTCTCCCTGAGATCCTTCAGAGTTTTTACCAGCTTATGGGGCGCCTCGTAAATAATAATGGTCCTTGTTTCGTCCACAAGCTCCTGCAGAATCTCCCTGCGTTCTTTTTTATCCATGGGAAGAAAAGCCTCAAAGGCAAATCTTCTGGTTGGAAGTCCGGATAAAGTCAGAGCAGTAATGCACGCCGCCGGTCCAGGAAGGGAAGTCACTTCGATCCCAGCCTCATAACACATGGCAGCCAGTTCCTCTCCGGGATCCGAGATTCCCGGTGTCCCTGCATCTGTGATAAGTGCAATATCCATGCCGCCCTGCATTTTTTCGATAAGAGTATATGCCTTGTCGATCTTGTTATACTCATGATAACTGGTCATAGGCGTTTTTATATCAAAATGATTCAGAAGCTTAATACTGTTTCTGGTATCCTCCGCAGCAATAAGGTCCACCTCTTTCAGTGTCCGGAGAACTCTGAGCGTAATATCCTCCAGATTTCCGATAGGCGTTGCACATAAATATAATTTTCCGCTCATAATCTCTCCTTTCACACAGCAGTCCGTACCTGAGGTATCAGACCTGTTTCTCTTCTGGTATTTACGCGCCTGACGGCCCGTATATTCTCAGTATATCCTCTGTATAAACGCCCGGCTTTTCATAGACGATCAGCGGACGCTCCACGGTAATCCTGGAATTTCCGCCTTTCAGGGCTTCAATCAGAACCATGTTCGGTTCTCTGTCGATAAAAGGATATACCAGCTGCATCCTCTTTGGTTCCAGCTTATATTTTGTCAATACCTGAAAGATCTCTGCCAGCCGGAAGGGGCGATGTACCATGTAAAAATGTCCCCGGTCTTTTAATACCCGGGATGCCTGGCTTACCACATCCTCCAGTGTACAGAGGATTTCATGTCTGGCTATGGCTTTTGGCATATGCGGATTCTGCAGACCATGCTGGCCGATCATATAAGGCGGATTACATGTGACTGCATGAAAAGAAGCTGCTCCAAAAATTTCAGCAGCCTCTTTGATATCTCCGCAGACAATGTCAATATCCTTTTCCAGATTATTGTAGGCCACACTTCTCCGTGCCATTTCCGCACATTCCTTCTGGATTTCCAGCCCGGTAAAATGTTCTCCCGGAGTTTTTGACCTGAGAAGAATGGGGATGATCCCGGTTCCTGTTCCCATATCCAGAACACGCTGGCCTTTTTTAATTTTTGCAAAGCCGGATAAAAGAACGGCGTCCATTCCAAAGCAGAATTTCTCCGGACTCTGGATCACATAATAACCATTCTGAAGATCATCAGCTCTCTCTCCCGGCTTTACAAGACTGTCACGCAGTTTATTTTCCATGAGATCTGGAATCTCCCTCTTTATCCTGAAGTTTTTCTAGTTCCTTCATTTCCTTTTCGGAAATTTTGATCTTTTTCTTTCTGGGACGGAATTTCAGTTCTCCTACCGGATATTCCTGGATTTCCTTCTCATCATTGACCTCAACAATGACTTTTACCAGCTGTCTCAGTACGTTTACACTGTGTACGGTTCCCTGAAGTCCATCCGGAAGAGTAACCGTATCTCCTGTTCCCGGAAGTTTCTTATTCAGTTCCTCATAGGTTTCCTGCTCATTCTTCAGACAGCACATCAGTCTTCCGCAGACACCAGATATCTTTGTCTGATTCAGGGAAAGATTCTGTTCTTTCGCCATCTTGATGGAAACAGGAGCAAATTCTGAAAGATAGGTATGGCAGCAGAGACATCTGCCGCAGATCCCGATTCCTCCAAGGATCTTTGTCTCATCACGGACACCGATCTGCCGAAGTTCTATCCTGGTCTTAAATATCGCTGCCAGATCCTTTACCAGCTGACGGAAATCAATTCTTCCATCTGCAGTAAAATAAAACAGCACTTTATTATTATCAAAAGTATATTCCGCATCGATCAGTTTCATATCAAGTCCATGATCACGGATCTTTTTCTGACAGATCTTAAATGCTTCCCTTTCTTTTTCTCTGTTCTGTCTCTCTCTTTCCTCATCTGCCGGAGTTGCAACACGGAGCACTTCCTTCAGAGGATGGATCACTTCATCCTCCTCTACATCTTTTGGTCCCAGGACCACGCGCCCGAATTCAACACCCCTTGCTGTTTCAACGATCACATGATCGCCGATTTTCATCTTGTATCCTTTTGGGTTAAAATAATATATTTTTCCGACATTTCGGAATCTGATACCTACTACTTTTGTCATTCTATCTCTCCCTGATCGTCAGGAACAAAAGCTCCAGTGCGAGCTCAAAGTTTACGTTGGCACGAAGACGTACCTTGGTTTTTTCCAGCGCTTCCAGAATCTTTTCCAGATTTTCATAGGAGCGCTGACTTGCCTGTTCCTTAATATAATTAATTTCCTGTTTAAACACCAGATTATCGATTTCTCTGGTAGCTTTGAACATCAGGACATCTCTGAACCAGAACTGGAAAATATCCAGATAATCTCCGATATTCTGTTTTTCTGCTGACAGAAGCTTAATCTCATCAGCAAGTTCATAAACCTCCATCGAATCTGCATTTTTCAGTATTTTAAGAGCATTCCGCGTAATATTGGAAAACTCTTCTGAAGTAGCGGCTTCTTTGGCGATTCCTATACTGCCCTGAGCAAAAGATGCATCGATCTCAGCCTGGTAATCCGGAACATGAAGACGTTCCATCAGATACTGCTTTACAAGGCTGTCGTCTACAACCTTCAGATCCAGTCGTACACATCTGGACTGAATCGTAGGCAGCAGTCCATCTACATTACTTGTAAGAAGCATGATCACTGCATATTCCGGCGGTTCCTCTATAGTCTTAAGCAGTGCATTCTGTGCCTGTACTGTCATCATCTGCGCATCCGGGATGATATAGATCTTATGCTGGCTGCAGTATGGTTTCACTGCCACATCATAAATCACCTGTTCGCGGATCTCATCAATACTGATGGTTCCTGGTTTTTCATGATTGACCATAATAATATCCGGGTGATTCTTTCCCATGGCCTTTTTACAGGAGTCACATTTCTTACAGGGCTCTGTACCACCTTTTTCACACTGAAGAGTCATTGCATATGTGGTTGCAAGAAGTTTCTTTCCGGATCCCGGTCTCCCAGAAAAAATATAAGAATGGGAAACCTTTCCCGTCTTAATGGCATTTTTTAAATGTCCGATAATCTCCTCGTGTCCAATAATATTGTTAAAACCAACCATTCAGAATCACCTCACTTTATTATTAAACAGGTCTTTGCTTGTTTTCTTTAGATAAATCTTATTATACCATACTTTATTTGTTAATAAAAACTATTTTTGCTTATGTCATGGATTTTATATATTTTATAATTTTTTCGACACATTTATCCAGATCATCATTTTCAAATCTTATTGTAATCCCGGCCTCACAGATCTTGTCTTCAGAAAAATCCTCCTGATCTGCCAGAAATCTCCTGCACAGTTCTGCATATTTCGGGTTCTCCTGCTGCTTTTCCCGAAGAAGAGCTCTTTGAAGCCGTTCTCCGTCTTCTACCTGGATATAAATGGGACATACCCTGTCTTCTCCATAATATTCTCTCATTTTCTGATAGGATTCCAGCGTCCCAATCCCCAAATAATCAGCTCCGTCTGACCTGATCTGTCCGTCATCTGCAGTAAAATACGTCCATATTCCATGTACTGTATCGTAAGACCGGGATTCGATCAGTTTTCCGCCGGACCTGAATTTTTCAAGCTGTTTTTCATCTGTAAAAAAGTATTCTCTTCCGTTCTCTTCTCCTGCACGTATGGGCCGTGTTGTATAAAGAATCATTTTTTTCATTTTCAGTTCTTCCCTGTTTAAAAGAACCGAATAGATTCTGTCCTTTCCGGAAGCGCTCTTTCCCATAATATAAAATATTTTTCCCATTATAGATTACTTTAAACCGTCCTCTCTGTTTTTTTCAGAGAAGCCTCTCTCATTTCATTGGTAACTACCAGAACAGAATCATTTGACACATCACTAAGTCCCTGAAGATCAAACCCCTGTTCCATGTATCTTCTCATATTCTTTATCAAAAGTCCAGTGATCTGTTCCCCCGGAACAAGCAGAGGAATCCCCGGCGGATAAAGATATGCAAACTCTGCCGATACTCTTCCAATACTCTCCTCCATCGGAATCCTTTCTGTAAGAGCATCCATGGCCTGAGATATTTTCATGATCTGTTTTAATTCCTGATATCTGGATTTTTCCTGAACTTCCAGATCCTCTGTATATTTTAACGATTCCCGTCTGTCAATTTCTTCAACCGCACAACAGAGACGTTCAAATCCCTCTTTTGTGTCTCCTGCAGAGGTCAGTGCCAGTGTATAGTTTTCTGCCTCCATTTCCATTTCCAGATGGAATTCTGATCTTAATATTTCTGTAAGCTGTCTTCCGTTCAATGTACTGTGTACGGTTGAAAGGATCAGTTTCGATCTGTCTACGTCAAAAATTCCCAGTGAGGGATCCGGGACTGTATTTTCCAGACGGATATACCTGCACTTTGCCAGACGCTCTCTTGTCTGATCCAGGTTTCTGGCATATTCTGAAAACATTTGCTCTCCATCTTTTTTCAGTTTATCCAGACATGCATCCATAGATGCCATAAGAACATACGAAGGACTGCTTGTCTGGTAAATCCCCAGAAATCTGGTAAGCAGTTCTCTTGATACCCTGTCGCTGCATAAATGGATCAAAGATGTCTGGGTCATAGAGGGAAGGGTTTTGTGAAGACTGTGTATCACAATATCTGCCCCCAATTCTGCTGCCGATACAGGAAAATATTCCGAAAAACGGAAATGAGCACCATGCGCTTCATCTACGATCAAAGGTATATTATATTCATGTGCGATTTCTGCTATTTTCTTTACGTCTGATACGATTCCATCATAAGTAGGAGACGTGATCAATACTGCCTCTATCTCCGGATTATCAGAAAGACATCTTTCCACACGCAAAGGAGAAATTCCTCCATTTATCCCCAGTTCTGAATCTTCATGTGGATAAATACAGGTTACCTTTAATTCTCTGAGATAAGCCGCGTGATAAACAGCTTTATGGCAGTTCCTGGCTATCAGAATATGACCATTTTTTTTGACAGCGGCAGAAACTGCTGCCAGGATGGCTCCTGTACTTCCATTGATACAATAAAAGCTCTCCTTTACTCCATAAAGACGGGCAGCCTCTTCCTGAGCCTCTTTCAGAATACTCACAGGATGATGAAGATTATCAAAACCTGAAATCTCCGTAATATCTTTTTCTACAGGAAAATCCCCTGCCACAGACAGGGGATTTCTCTTATGTCCCGGCATGTGAAAAGGATAGAAATCTGATCTTCCATACTCTTCCAGTTTTTTATATAATCTGTCCATAGATCTCCTCTCATTTATGAAATGAGGATATTATACCATTAATCCAGGGCAGATGTCATCACGCAAACCCTTACTTCAATAAAAAACTGTGGGAAATATTAAAATTTCCCACAGCCGGCACGGTTTACATCAGACGGAGAAGCATATCTCCTGTACCTACATTGTAACCGCTTGTAGCATAGATTCCGTTTAATTCTCCGCTTGTAACAATAATCAGCGGAAGCTTCTCCGGATCCACATACATTCTTCTTCCAAGTGTATTAATAATCTCAGAAAAATCATCATAATAAATCTGCACCTTATCTCCCAGACATTCCAGTGTTTTGGCAAGAGTAGGTGTTCCCAGGGCTTCTTTGGAACGAACAACATAAATAATTCTGGAAGCATACTCACGGAAAGCTTCCTTCTGTTCCATCATCTCATTCAGAATATGTTCTGTAGGCTCTTTTTCTTCCTCGAGGAATGCAAGAATATGTTTGCCCTCACGGGTAAGATCTGAAGCCTTTACCAAAGAACCGCCCTCGTTTTTCAGTGTAAAATCATTAATTGAAATATTTTCCAGCATATCATCCAGATTTGCCTTACGGAGAGCCATTTCAATTTCTCTGCTTTCTCCTTCTGCAATCTTAAATTCATACTGGTTTGCAAAAATATTACCGTTCGGCAGTCTGTTGGATGTAATGATCCTGTACTCTCCTGCCTCAAGCTCAAGAGTAAAGGTTCTGTTTTCAAACACACTGTCCTCCAGCATAAGAGATGTGTATTTTCCTTCATTAAATTTTGCAATTGCCCAGTTCTGGTAGTATTTCCATACTGTTCCATCGGTTTCCTTCAGAATCAGACGACAATTTTTCTCTGTTTTTGCAAGTACAGATACAAAAACACCGCTGCCGTCCATGTACTCCATAGAACGGTCACTTGGATTCAGCCTTGCCGGAATACCGAGGGTTCTGGCTATTGCCACAAAAAGCACCTTCTTGGAGAGTTCGCTTCCGATTCCTGTCTTTAAGCAGCCTGCCGGAGTCGTAATAACGCTTGCGCGCTCACACTCAGGTCTGGACTGGATCATTTCATCTACCCTGTTCCAGATTTCTACAGGGTTATTTCTCATTTTCTCCTGTTCCTCTTCTGAGAATCTGTCAAGAATTGCTTTTCTGTAAGGTCTGAGGATTTCGTTGTCCACACGGGGATTCATAATATAAGGCACAAAAATTTCTTTGCTTACACCCTCAAAATACGGTAATGAATATTCCAGATGTTCTTCCAGGATATCGCTTACAAAGTCTGACTGATCCTTTTCTGAAAGAGTTCCAAGCATTGCCTCCCTGAAGGAAAAACCAAAATTCTCCTCCATTTCAGAAACATTTCCGTTAAGGAACTTTTCTCTCTGGGGATTTACCCAGGTCCTTGTCTTAGCTTCACGTTTTGCAGTTGCCTCCGCAATACGTTTATCTCCCACTTCTTTCTGTTCCGGTGTAGGTGCGTTTGTATTAACCGGAGCATCAAGAGGAGCGATCATATCTGTTGAATTCCAGGTTTCTGCTGCCTTTCTTTCTTTCAGAATAATTTCACAGGATTCTTCTGTTCTGGTGTCCAGCACAGCCTCTCCTGTAAGCCATTCCTCTTTCTGAAGACCTGCAAAAACATGAAGGCAGCCAAGGCCTGTAGTAATACCTGCTTCGCCATGCTCATCCGTAGTTTTTTCCGCCACTGTCACATACTCAGAATAATTCAGAACCTCAAATGATACCTTTGCGCCCTTTACCGGCTGTCCCGCCTCATCCTTAACAGTTACGGAAATATCCTTTACCAGGGCATATCTTCTCAGCTCGTTGATCTCTGTAACCATACCGTTCCTGCTGATGATATCTCCCTCTGCTCCCTGAGAATCAAAAAAGCGGGAATGTACCATCATGGCTCTGGAGGAAGCATTGGTAAACCAGCCCTTATCCAGTACCATCTCCGGCTCACAAGCTCCAAGGAAGTACCATTTGCCGTCGCACCAGATTTCCACCCATGCATGGTTGTCGTCACAGTGGGACCATCTGGGCGCATATACCTGACGCGCCGGAATTCCCACGCTTCGAAGCGCATTTACTGT
Source organism: uncultured Blautia sp. (assembly GCA_900553515.1). Taxonomy (GTDB): domain Bacteria; phylum Bacillota; class Clostridia; order Lachnospirales; family Lachnospiraceae; genus Blautia_A. The sequence goes on from USDN01000026.1 coordinate 16,160, forward strand.
AAATACAGATTCTTCTCCGCAGCGTCCATTTCCTCTTCTGTATACTGTCAGGGCACACAGAGTTCTTCCGTCTGTGGATTGGTAGGTTGCCTCCTCTGCACACCAGAAATTCACTTCCAGAGCAGCTTCTTTTACGGACATTCCGTCGATACGACTGCCGATCTCCTTAAAGAAAAGGCTTCTGCAGGGCGCAACCTCTTCCTCATTTACTCTGTGTGCCAGTACATAGTTGAGATAAATGGTTTCCGGAAGATTACGGACCGCTTCCCTGTTTTTCCAAAGCCATACTCCATGTTCTGCGTAATCCAGAAAGGTTTCAAATGTATAGTTTCCAAAATCACTGTAAGGCATAGTGATATAAAGATATTTGCACGCCAGCGCTGTATCTTCATCACATTCTGCCAGCTTTTCGTTTACTTCTCCAAAAATATGAGGCAATTCCTCAGTAAGCTGCATGTACTGTTTTTCGATTCTGCTTCTGTTTTTTTCCAAAAATACTGCCATTATAATTCCTCCAATACCTTTTTCGCATCGCGGATTTTTTCTTCATCTGTTCTCCAGACTTCAAATTCACTGAGCGTAGGAAGTCCCATATTTACGCCTTCTTTTCTATAGTCCATCACACTGTCCAGAGTGACCTTGCCTGACATATGATAAGCCTTTGCTCCTGTCAGAGGATACATCTTACGGATCACATCTGCATTTACACCGCTTCCAATCTGAATCGTTATCCTTCCGTCACCCTTCTGTACCAGATCTTTCAGAAGCTCTGCTCCTTCTGTACAGACATTTTTCTGTCCGGAGGTAAGGATCGTATCAATTCCAAGCTGGATTGCCTGTTCCATAGTCTCATAGGGATCTACGCACACATCAAAAGCTCTGTGAAGAGTCACTGACATATTTCCTGCCGCATCCATTAATTCTTTCATCTGCTCCATGTTCAATGTTCCATCCGGCTTCAGAATTCCAATTACCACACCTTCTGCACCCAGTTCTCTGTACTGCTCCACAGAATCCCTGATAATGGCAAACTCATGATCCGTATAGCAGAAATCTCCGAATCTCGGACGGATCAGAGCATGAATCCGGATGTCTGTATGCTTTCTGATTTCTCTAAAAAGCCATGGCCCCGGTGTTGTTCCGCCTATGATCAGATTACTGCATAACTCCAGTCTGGTTGCGCCGCCCTTAGCTGCTGCAAGGGCAGATTCTACGGAATCCACACATGCTTCCAGTATATAATTTTTCACGTTTTGTTTCCTCCTTCATATGAATCAGGGTATGCCTGATAAACAGGACTGTCTTTCTTGCAAAAAAACGACTGAGGGCTGCAGCCTTCAGTCGTTTTTATCATTATTTGTATAAATGACAGGCTACAAAGTGTCCAGGTTCTATTTCTTTGGTAACCGGTCTCTGTTCCAGACATTCTGGTTTGCACTTCTTACATCTTGCTGCAAAAGGACAGCCCTTCGGCAGATTGATCGTACTCGGAATATCTCCCTCCAGAATGATCCGGTTCGGCTCATGGGTTGGATCCGGGATCGGAACTGCAGAGAGCAGAGCCTCTGTATAAGGATGAAGCGGATTCTTATAAAGCAGCTCCTTCGGGGCAGTTTCCACTACAAAGCCCAGATACATTACGGCAATACGGTCAGAAATCATCTCCACAACAGAAAGGTCATGGGATATAAATACATAGGTCAGATCAAACTTTTCCTGCAGGTTATGAAGAAGATTCAGAACCTGTGCCTGGATTGATACGTCCAGAGCGGAAATAGGCTCATCCGCGATAATCAGCTTCGGTCTTACAGTTAAGGCTCTCGCAATACCGATACGCTGCTTCTGACCGCCGGAAAACTCATGAGGATAACGCTTTGCATGTTTCTCACTCAGTCCTACGATACCCAGAAGCTCATGAACCATTTTCATCCGTTCTGCTTTTGACATATCTGTATGGATCAGCAGAGGCTCCGCGATCAGATCCTCTACTCTCATACGGGGATTAAGGCTTCCCGCCGGATCCTGGAAGATCATCTGCATATCTTTTCTCAGAGGACGCATTTCATCCTGAGAAATATGAGAAATTTCTTTTCCCATAAATTCAATCTCTCCGCTGTCAGGAGTCAGAAGGTGATTGATCAGTCGTCCTGTGGTACTCTTTCCACAGCCGGACTCACCTACGATGGAAAAGGTTTCTCCCTTATATACATCAAAGCTTACATTGTTTACTGCATGAACAAATTTATCAGGTTTTCCCAGCAGTGTTTTTCCTACAGGGAAAGTTTTTGATACGTTTTTTAATGAAAGTATTTTTTCCATAACTTTTTCCCCTTTCCCTTACTGCTTTAACCAGCATCTGCATTTTTGATTTTCATTGATTGCTTTCAGCTCCGGCTCCTGCTCCCTGCATTTATCCGTAGCATACTTACATCTCGGAGCAAAGCGGCATCCCTTTGGCATTGAGGAAAGATCCGGAACACTTCCCGGAATACTTGGCAGTACCTTAACCCCAGATCCTAATTTCGGAACTGACGCGATCAGACCCTGGGTATAAGGATGAGAAGGATTGCCAAACAGTACTCCTACCGGCGCTTCCTCTACGATCTTGCCGGCATACATAACGATAACGCGGGAACACATCTCTGCAACAACTCCCAGATCGTGTGTAATCAGAAGAATACTTGTTCCCTGCTCCTTCTGGATTTTTTTCATCAGTTCCAGAATCTGTGCCTGAATAGTAACGTCCAGAGCTGTTGTGGGCTCGTCGGCAATGAGAAGCTTAGGATCACAGCTCATTGCCATGGCGATCATAACACGCTGGCTCATACCGCCGGAAAGCTGGTGCGGATAGTTTTTCAGAACACGCTGGGGATCCGGGATACCTACCTGAGACAGGATCTTTGCTGCTCTTTCTCTTGCCTGTTCTTTATTAAGACTGGTGTGCAGACGGATTCCCTCTATCATCTGTTTGTCAATACGCATTGCAGGATTTAAGCTGCTCATGGGTTCCTGGAAAATCATACTCATTTTTCCGCCCCTGATATCCAGTATTTCTGCTTTGCTTGCCTTAAGAAGGTCTTTTCCTTCAAAAATAACTTCTCCATTGGTAACCTTACCCGGTGTATCCTTTAAAAGCTGCATAATGGACAGAGAGGTTACACTCTTACCACAGCCTGACTCACCTACCAGGCCCACAATCTCACCTTTTTGGATCTCAAAGCTCACTTCTTCGACGGCGGTTACACTACTTTTTTTACTGGAAAAGAACTCTGTACGCAGTTCCTTTACCTCAAGTAATTTTTCTGACATACTCGTACTCCTTTCAAATTTATTTGATCTTTGGATCAAGAGTATCTCTTAAACCATCACCAAAAAGGTTAAACGCAAGTACCGTAATAAAAATAACCAAACCTGGCAGATAAACCATGTGAGGTGCTGTATTTAAGTAAGTTCTTCCCTGAGAAAGCATTGCGCCCCACTCCGGGTCAGTAACGTTTGCTCCAAATCCCAAAAAGCTCAGGGAGGAAGCAGCCATAATAGCAGAACCGATTCTCATGGTAAAGTTTACGATCAGAGACTGAATTGTTCCCGGGAAAATATGTACAAACAGCAATCTTCCGTCCTTACATCCCAAACTCTGCGCCACCTCCACATATAGCGAGCCCTTAACGGCCAGCGTGGCGCTTCGCATGATACGTGCAAAACTTGGCACTGTAAATACCATAACCGCAATAAATACATTCACGATTCCAGGTCCCAGAATTGCCACGATAGCAATGGCAAGCAGAATATCCGGGAAACTGAACAGCACGTCTGAACCGCGCATAACCAGCATCTCGATCACACCGCCATAGTAGCCTGCAAGAAGACCCAGAACTGTTCCGATGGCAGCACCCACGATAACAGAAGAAAGAGAAACTCCCAGTGTCAGACGGGTACCTGCAAGAAGACGGCTCAGGATATCACGGCCGTAATGGTCTGTTCCAAACCAGTGCTCTGCAGAAGGTCCCTTAAGCATGTTTACATAATCATAAGCATCCGGATCATAAGGAGCCAGATATTCTCCAAACAGTGCAAGAAATACCAGAAGGATCATAATAATGAATCCAAGCACAGCGGTCTTTCTTTTCATGAATTTCTTTACAAAATCTTTTACCCTGCTGCTTTTGGCAGCAACGTTTTCATCAATAAAATTTTCTTCAAAGCTATTATTAGTTTTTGTCTGTTCATTTGATGTGTTAGACATAATATCCTCCTTTTACCATCAATCGTAGCGGATCTTCGGGTTGATTACGCCATAGAGTACATCCACGATCAGGTTGATCAGCACATACTGCAGGGCAAAAATCATCAGCAGTCCCTGAATGACCGGGTAATCTCGATAGGAAATGGAGTCTACCAGAAGTCTTCCCATTCCCGGGATAGAGAAAATCGACTCTGTAATAACAGAACCGGATAACAGTCCGCCAATCTGCAGACCAAGGATTGTAATAACCTGGATCAAAGAGTTTTTAAAGGCATGAGAAAACATAACAATGAATTCCTTCTGTCCCTTTGCTCTTGCAGTACGCACATAATCTTCTCTCAAAGTTTCCAGCATGGAAGAACGGGAGTATCTTGCCAGTACAGCCATGATACCTGTTCCCATAACAAGAGATGGAAGAACATACCCTTTCCAGGTATCCAGTCCGGCAGAAGGCAGCCATCCTAAACGAACAGCAAATATTTCAATGCCCATCAGACCCAGCCAGAATCCAGGAGCGGAAAGTCCGGAAATGGCAAATAACATTCCAAAATGATCAAAAAACTTTCCTCGCTTAATCGCACACATAACACCAATAAAAATACCAAGCACCGGCGCCCACAAAATACCGCAGAACACCAGCTTAAGTGTAAATGTCATACGTGATGCGATCATTTCCGTTACAGGGAGATTTGATTTCAGGCTGCGTCCCATATCCCCGCGAAGCAGTCCCTTCATATAATCAACATACTGAACGATGATCGGCTTATTTAAACCGAATTCTTCCCTGATGGCCTCTACCTCTTCTACACTGGCCTCCACGCCTGCAAGTGTTTTTGCAGGATCACCGGGGATCAAATGAATAAAGAAGAATACAACGATTGAAATAACCAACATCAACGGGATTGTTTGTAATAAACGTTTTACAACATACCGACCCATATATACCTCCGTCATAGAAAAAGGGGGGATATCCCCCCCTTGCCTTTAGTTTACTTTTGCGAATAATGCCGCTGTTTATACATTCAAACCAATAGTAGTGAATACCATTTCACCAGCCGGTTTGTACTGAAGACCAGTTACATAGCTCTTATATGCTGCCAGCTTGTTGTCGTTTCCAAGGAAGATCCACGGACATTCTTCCCATGCAATAGCCTGAGCTTTTGCGTATGCTTCTGCGATCTCATCTGTATCTGTCATCTTCAGAGCATCATCAAGCAGGGTATCAAATTCTTCATTTTTCCAGAATGCTGTGTTATATCCTTCCGGCGGGAATTTGCTGCTGTGAAGAATACTTCTCATGGAACCGTCTGCCTCATAGGAACCGGAACCCCAGTTTACATACCACATCTCAACGGTTGTATCTTCCAGAGGTGCGCTGGTAAGCTCTGCATTAGCGGTAGATTCGTTGGCAAGAAGCTCTACGTTTACATTGATCTGAGAAAGCTGCTGTTTTACAAACTCAGCGCCCTTCATTTCAATACTTGTGTTGTCTACAATAATCTTTACGTCAAATCCGTCCTCATATCCTGCTTCTTTCATCAGCTCTTTTGCTTTTTCCAGGTCAGCAGTATACGGTGTCTGAGGAGAGTGATACATGATACTCTCAGAATAAATAGATGTAGGCGCTTCTGCATAGCCGCTAAATACAACCATTGCATATGCCTCGCTGTCAAAAGCATAGTTCATGGCCTGACGTACTCTCTTGTCAGAGAAAGGCTTTCTTCCGTCCGGAAGTTCCATTTCTGTGTTCAGAGTAACATAACGGTAAGTGATACTCGGGTTATTATCAATGATAATAGTCGGTTCTCCTTTAATACGCTCTACGTCAGTAGCCGGAAGCGGATCGATAACATCTACTTCACCTGTCTGAAGCATTGCAATACGGGCACCATCCTCAGGTACTACCTGGAAAGTAAGAGTATCAACAGTTGCTCCTTCTCTCCAATAGTTATCATTGCGAACCATCTTAGTGTAACCGCCGTCTACACGCTCTTCAAGAATGAACGGGCCTGTACCACAGGAATGTTTTGCAAGGTAGTCTTTACCCTGATCCATACCTGCTTTACTTACAATACGAGTCTGTGTGATCTTGTTGATAAAGGTGTTGTTAGGCTCTTTCAGCTTAATAGTAACTACATACTCGCTGTCTGCAGTTACGCTCTCCCAGTCTTTTACTGTTCTCTGAAGAGTAAGACTGTCGTCAGCCATTCCTCTTTCATATACTGCTACAACTGACTCTGCATTAAAGTCTTCACCGTCGTGGAATTTAATTCCTTCATTAAGAGTAAATGTATAGCTCAGACCATCCTCAGATACGCTCCAATCCTTAGCAAGCATAGGAACGATCTCTGAATCCTCATTAAATGTCAGAAGAGTCTCATACATTGCATTAGTGATTGTGTTGGAAAATCCGTTACTGGATACATGAGGATCCAGATGGGTAGCATCTGCCTGCAGAGCAACTACCATATCATTATCCGGAGCTTTAGCCTCCATATCCTTACCTGCGAATTTGTCTTCTGCTGCGCTTACTGTAGCTGTCATGCCAAAAACCATGGCGCCTGCAAGCAAAAGTGCTAACAGTTTTTTCTTCATAAGATCATCCTCTCTTTTCTTTTTTTCTTTTTTCGTCTCTCTTCTGCATATTGCGTTTTCAGTACTTCCATTCTAACATATTTGCACAAATTCCACAATCTTTTTTTGCGATTTATTATCTATTTTTACGTTAAATCATCTGTGTACAGACTTTTAAAATGTAAATTTTTAACAAAATAATGCAGAAAAAGTTACTCTTTCATTTTTATTTATAACTGAATCTTGCTCATTGCTGCTTTATCGCATACAACCGTCACATCATTATGAAGCTGAAGAATAGATGCCGGTACTTCAGGAGTGATCGGACCTGTAAATGCTTTTGCGATAATATCAGCTTTTCCCTCTCCGGATGCTACCAGAAGGATTTTCTTTGCTCTCATGATTGTTCCGATTCCCATTGTATAAGCCTGACGGGGAACGTCTTCCTCTTTTTCAAAGAATCTCTTATTTGCTTCAATTGTGCTCTCTGCCAGATCTACACACTGAGTGTTTTTGCAGAATTCACTTGCAGGCTCATTAAATCCGATATGTCCGTTATGTCCGATTCCCAGAAGCTGAAGATCAACTCCGCCTGTAGCTGCAACAACTTCATCATACTCGCGGCATGCTTTTTCGCTGTCCGGCTCCAGACCGTTCGGAACGAAGGTTCTGCTCTTATCAATATTTACATGATCAAACAGATGGGTGTTCATAAAATAGCGATAGCTCTGGTCATTGTCTCCGGAAAGGCCTTTGTACTCGTCAAGGTTTACACTTGTCACCTGTGAGAAATCAAGATCGCCTTTTTTGTACCACTCTACAAGCTGTGCATAAGTTCCTTCCGGTGAGGAGCCGGTAGCCAGTCCCAGAACACAATCCGGCTTCATGATGATCTGAGCGGAAATAATGTTCGCTGCGATACGGCTCATTGCCTTGTAATCTTCTCCACAATAAAATTTCATTGCAAAGTCCTCCTTTAATATATGTTTTTATTTTCAGGACTGCTTCTTACATCAGTCGGAGAAGCATGTCCCCTGTACCTGAATTATAACCGCTTGTAGCACAAATTCCATTTAATTTTTCAGATATTACAAATTTAAACGCCGCCTGGCTCTGCACCACAAACATGATTCCGGCGCACGTCTCTTTCGCTCAGATCAGCCTTACTCCTGACGCTTCAAGCGTATTTACAATGGTATCATCCGGATATTCGTCTGTTACGATCCCGTTAATATCATCAAAATGTGCAAATTTATAAGAATCATTAAAATAAAATTTTTCCTTTTCCATAACAACGTACTTATGCCTGCTGCTGTGGATCACTGCCTTTTTTGTCAGTCCGTCCTCAACCCCAAGAGTCGTAACAGTAAGATCCACCATATCTACACCGCAGCTTCCAAGGAAGGCCCTGTCAAAACTGTACTGTTTCAGTACCTCGATCGTAGCTGCTCCCATAAACCCATTCACACCCTGATACATGGTTCCGCCTGTACCGATCACAGTGATCATAGGATTCTGTACCAGGATCTGCATGATATCAATCATATTGGTAACAACCACGACCCTCATTCTGGATGCTGCCAGAAGTTTTGCCAGTTCGATATTGGTAGTGGAAATATCAAGAAAAATGGTTTCATTACTCTTGATAAGCCCCATGGCTTTTTCTGCAATGATCTTCTTTTTATCCAGATGATAATTTCGTCTGTCGATAACATCCCGCTGGAGAGGATAATCCTGAGACATGATAGCCCCTCCATAGGTTCGTTTCAGTTTTCCGGCATTTTCCAGAGTTTTCAGATCCTTACGGATACAGTCTTCAGACACCTGAAATTTTTCGCTGAGTTCTTTTACCTTAACCTTCCCCTTGTCCTGAAGACACATGATGATGGCACTTTGTCTTTCTTCTGTAAACATGAAGTACCTCCTTTCATTTAAGAGGAGTTTTTGTCTTTATTCTTCTGTAAGAATTACATCAAGTACTGTATCTGTCTGATCCGGAAGGACAGGATCCAGTCCAAGATCTGCAAATACAATATCCGGATAATCACTGTGTACCCAGCTGTCAGATACCGGAACCTCTGCTCCGGATGCCAGATAACGGATTGCCTTTAAGCGGTCTTTCGGAACCCCAAGAAGAGGCACCGGACCAATCGTATTCTCAAAAAGATGGAAATACAGATGATTTCCTTTGGATGTAATACGTCCGTAATCCGGCTTCTCCAGCTGGGATTTACCACATCCGTAAATACTCTCTCCATTTTTCTTCATCCATTTACCGATCTCACGAAGGATCTTCATGGATTCCTCAGGAATATTTCCCTTTGCATCCGGTCCTACATTCAAGATCAGGTTTCCACCCTTGGAAACACATTCAACCAGCTTTTTGATAAGCATAGGAGCCGGTTTATAGAAATGATCGGTAGCGCAGTATCCCCAGTGATTGTTCATGGTGAAACATGCTTCCCAGGCAATATCATTGCCTTCTGCATCCTGAATGCCATTAGGCGGTATCATCTGCTCAGGGCTTACAAAATCTCCATGATACGGTGTCGGTTTACATTCTGCCAGAGATCCGTATCCTTCTCCACTTACCTCCAGACGGTTGTCGATGATCACATCCGGCTGGAGACTGCGTACCATGTTCATAAGCTCTGTTGCTTTCCATGCTTCTCCTCTGAGATCGTCATAAGAGAAATCAAACCAGAGGATATCGATCTTACCATAGTTGGTGCAGATTTCCCGAATCTGATTATGCATATATGTAAGATAATTATCAAAATTCCGGTTATCGTTTTTATAAGCCGGATTATTTCTCATCGGATGCTGTCGGTCTCCATAATGAGGATAATCATCATGATACCAGTCAATGATGGTGAAATAAATACCAACCTTCAGTCCTTCTGCGCGTACTGCTTCTACATATTCCTTAACAAGGTCACGTCCGCATTTAGTGTTCGTGGATTTAAAGTCTGTATACTGGCTGTCAAAAAGGCAGAATCCGTCATGATGCTTGGCTGTCAGAACAACATATTTCATTCCGGCTTCTTTTGCCGCACGAGCCCATGCTCTCGGATCGTAATCTACAGGATCAAACTCATCAAAGTATTTCATATACTCTTCTTTTGTGATCTCTTCTTCACTTCTTACCCACTCGCCTCTGGCAGGAATGGAATAAAGTCCCCAGTGGATGAACATTCCAAATCTTGCGTCAAGGTACCATTCCATTCTTTTGTTGTACTCTTCTCTGTTAAATGTGTACATGGCCTTCCTCCTGTAGGAAATTTATTTGGGATTCCGGGTACAAAAAAAAGCATCTCTTATTTTTTGCCTTTTTGCAATGTTCTTATTATCTAATCCGGATCAAAACATGCCCCTTTGCATACTCATAAAAATGCTTCTCTTAATTTGATGCACTCAGTATAACAATATTCTACATATTTGTCAATGAATTTTTATCATTTTTTATTGATTTTTATTGTTTTATCCCGTTTTCATTTGGTAAATAAGTGGAAACGCGCCAAAACAATACAAATCAAACTGCTTTCTTTTGTCATAAGAGCCCTATTTCACATGCATCTGACCGAATCCTCGCGGAGCCACAAAAAAACGGACCGAAGATGCTCTCTCCGATCCGAAATCCTCATACCTTAAACCGGTATCCCACTCCCCAGATGGTTTCGATGTACTGAGGCTTAGCTGTATTAAATTCAATCTTTTCTCTGATCTTTTTAATATGGACAGTAACTGTGGCAATATCTCCCACGGATTCCATAGCCCAGATCTCCCTGAACAGCTCATCTTTGGTAAACACCCGGTTTGGATTTTCTGCAAGGAATGTAAGAAGGTCAAATTCCTTAGTTGTAAAGGTTGTTTCTTCTCCATTTACCCATACGCGTCTTGCAGTCTTATCAATCTTGATGCCGCGAATCTCTATAATATCATTCTTTACAGTACTGGATCCTACCAGACGGTTATACCGCTCCATATGTGCTTTTACACGGGCGACCAGTTCGCTCGGGCTGAATGGCTTGGTCATATAATCATCCGCCCCAAGTCCAAGTCCCCGGATCTTGTCGATATCGTCTTTTTTTGCCGAAACCATAATGATCGGAGTATTTTTTTCCTGGCGGACCTGCTTGCAGATATCAAATCCATCTACCTCAGGAAGCATCAGATCCAGAATGATCAGATCATATTCTTCCTTCATTGCCTTTTCCAGACCGGTGTCGCCTCTGTTCGCGATTTCTACTTCAAATCCGGAAAGTTCCAGATAATCTTTTTCAAGATCCGCAATCGCTTCTTCATCCTCAATGATCAGTATCTTACTCATTTCATTGGTACCTCCTGATATTTTCTCAAAACAAAATACATAATGGTTCCGATCCCCTCACGGCTGGTAGCCCATACTTTGCCGCCGTGATCCTCCATGATCTTACGCACAATGGAAAGACCGATACCACTTCCTCCCTTGGAGGAATTTCTTGAAACATCTGTCCGGTAAAAACGGTCAAAAATAAAAGCCAGATCCTTGGATGCGATTCCTTTTCCATTGTCTTCGATTTCTACCTGTACAAAATCTCCCACATCCTTAACCCTGATCTGTATCACGCCCTTCTGCTTATCCATATACTTAATGGCATTGCCGATGATATTATGAATCACACGACGGATCTGCTCTCCATCTGCGATCACCTGCACGTTCCTGTCTACATAATTGGCGTAATAAAGCTGTATTCCTCTTGTTTCCAGTTCCAGTCCGATCTCCTCTGCACAGTCGGAAAAATAATCTTCCACATTCAGCTTACTGAAGGTATACGGTATCCTGTTGGTGTCGATCTTGGAATAAAAAGTAAGCTCATTGATCAGATGATCCATTTCATTGGTCTTGTTATAAATAGTCCTTACATAACGATCCATCTTTTCCGGAGTATCTGCCACTCCGTCCATGATTCCTTCCACATATCCTTTCACCGCTGTAATAGGTGTTTTCAGATCATGTGATATGTTGCTGATCAGCTCTTTGTTTTCTTTATCAAGAATAATCTTTTCTTCTGCCGATTCCTTCAGTCTCCGTCTCATTTCCTCGAAATCCCGGCAAAGCTCGGAAAATTCATCCGTTCCTTCTACATCCAGCACAAAATCCAGATTTCCCTCTTTAATATTCTGGGTAGCCTTACGGAGTTTCACAAGAGGAGTCGCAACACTTCTGTATATCCAAAGTCCTACAGAAAGACCTGTAAATACAAGAATCACCAGGGCAGACACAAAAAGATCCTTTGTCATGATCTGTATCCCGTCATCATCAGATTCCGAATCAGCAATGGTAATCCCATAATCATAGTCGTAAGAAGCTTCCTGAGCTTCCTTTGCCTTTTCCATATTACGATTCTGAGATTCCCTGAATCCGTGAAGTGTAGCCGCAGACAAAAGAAGGGGGACCAGAATGATCATAAGAAAGCCTACTATGATCCTTGTCCGTAATTTCATAACATATCCCTCTTTCCAAATCCTTTCCCATTACACAAAAAAAGAACGCAGGGCAGCAAAATCAGATTATTCACTGCCTGTGCGTTCATTATATCACATCATCAGATTTCTATGTCTAAATTTTCTATAAAATCATTTTACAGATATTTTTTCAGATCTTCAGCCTTATCAAGCTTCTCCCATGGAAGATCTACATCTGTACGTCCGAAATGACCATAAGCTGCTGTCTGTTTGTAAATCGGTCTTCTTAAGTCAAGCATACGGATGATTCCTGCCGGGCGAAGGTCAAAGTTCTCACGGATGATCTCAACCAGCTTTGTATCAGAAAGCTTTCCTGTTCCAAATGTCTCTACATTAATAGAGGTCGGCTGAGCCACACCGATCGCATAGGAAAGCTGGATCTCACATTTGTCCGCAAGACCTGCTGCAACAATATTTTTTGCAACATAACGTGCTGCATATGCTGCAGAACGGTCAACCTTTGTACAGTCTTTTCCTGAAAAAGCACCGCCGCCGTGACGTCCGGATCCGCCATAGGTATCAACGATGATCTTACGTCCGGTAAGACCACTGTCTCCATGAGGTCCTCCGATAACGAAGCGACCTGTCGGGTTGATGAAATACTTGGTATTCTCATCTACCATATCTGCCGGAATGATCGCATCAAATACATATTTCTTAATATCCTCATGGATCTGCTCCTGTGTCACTTCCGGGTCATGCTGAGTAGAGCATACAACAGCGTCGATACGGCTTGGCTTGCCATTCTCATCATACTCTACTGTTACCTGAGTTTTTCCATCTGGTCTTAAATAGCTGAGAGTTCCGTCTTTGCGGATCTTAGTAAGCTGGCGTGCAAGTTTGTGTGCCATATTAATAGCATAAGGCATATATTCCTCAGTCTCATTGGAAGCATAACCGAACTGAATTCCCTGATCTCCCGCACCGATAGCATCGATCTCATCCTCGCCCATTTTTGCTTCCAGAGCCTTGTCTACACCAAGAGCGATATCTGCAGACTGCTCGTCGATGGCAGTGATCACTGCACAGGTCTCTGCGTCAAATCCGTATTTACCACGGGTATAACCAATCTCTCTTACTGTGTCTCTTACGATCTTCTGGATATCTACGTAAGCGTTTGTAGTAATCTCACCCATAACAAGAACAAGACCTGTAGTAGTTGCTGTTTCACAGGCCACACGGCTCATAGGATCCTGTTCAATAAGCGCGTCAAGAATGGCATCGGAAATGGCATCGCACATTTTGTCCGGATGACCTTCTGTTACTGATTCAGAGGTAAATAAAATTTTCTCCATTGTTTTTTTCCTTTCTTTTCTGACAAAAAAACAGCCCGAATAATCGGACTGTCTGAATTTATCTTTCAATCCTCTTATTGTTCGATCACTCGCTCAGGTTGGCACCTTCCTCCAAGGAGGGGTTGCCGTGGCTTCACAGATCCTTTGTATCTCCACCACTCTGAATAAAAGGCCGCTTTTTATTTATTTTGTAACAAATCATACGATATACTTATTTATTCTTTTTGTCAAGAATAAATCTATGAACATTTTATGAATAGAATCAACCGTTTACTGTCCACTTCGTTCACAGCAACGATCATCCCACACGAAGACGGAATTTCTGAATCTCTTTTTCACTGGAAACCTTTTCTATCTCAGCTCCCAGACTTCTCAGTTTCTCCTCGAAATTCTCATAACCTCGCTGGATATAAACAATATCATCCACTACTGTCACACCGTCTGCTGCCAGACCGGCGATCACCAGAGCAGCACCTGCACGAAGGTCAGGAGCACTGACTCTTGCGCCTGTAAGTTTACGCACACCGTCAATGATAGCAGAATTTCCCTCTACCTTGATGTTTGCTCCCATTCTTGAAAGCTCATCTGCATATTTAAAACGGTTTTCAAAAATACTTTCTGTAACAATACTGGTTCCCTCTGCAAGCGTAAGGGTAACAGCGATCTGCGGCTGCATGTCTGTTGGATAACCCGGATACGGAAGAGTTTTTACATGTGTTCTGTGGAGTCTCTTGGCTGCACGGACACGGACTGCATCATCAAATTCTTCCACCTCACAGCCAATTTCTTCAAGCTTGGCTGTAGTCGCTTCCAGATGCTTGGGAATTACATTTTTTACAGTAACATCACCGCCGGTAGCCGCTGCGGCGAACATAAAGGTTCCTGCCTCGATCTGATCCGGAATGATGGAATATTCAGTACGGTGAAGCTTTTCAACACCTTTGATACGGATCACATCGGTTCCCGCACCCTTGATATTCGCTCCCATACTGTTCAGGAAGTTGGCAACATCTACAACATGAGGCTCTCTTGCCGCATTCTCGATAATGGTACGTCCCGGAGCCATAGATGCAGCCATCATGATATTAATGGTTGCTCCTACTGAAACCACATCAAGGAAAATATGGCTTCCATGAAGGTTCTCTGCTCTGGCAACGATAGCGCCATGAACAATCTTTACATCTGCTCCAAGAGCACGGAATCCCTTCAGATGCTGGTCGATCGGTCTGCTTCCGATATTGCAGCCTCCCGGAAGAGGTACTTCTGCATGTTTGTATTTGCCAAGCAGTGCACCCAGAAGATAATAGGACGCACGGATTTTTTTGATATATTCATAATCAACACTGATATCAGCAATGGTAGATCCGTTGATCTTCACAGTGGATCTGTTGATGCGCTCTACCTGCGCTCCGATCCCCGCGATTGCTTCCAGTAAAACATTGATGTCTCTTACGTCAGGCAGGTTCTCAATTAATATGGTATCATCCGTCATAATAGCAGCCGAAAGTATCGCAAGGGCCGCATTTTTGGCTCCGCCAATCTCAACTTCCCCTACTAACGGATTGCCACCTTTAATTACATACTGTTCCATAAAACACCTCTATAATTATTTTTACTCCGTAAGTCGAAGCAAACGCCAGAAATAACTGATTCCAACAAAAAAAATATTATCTTAAAATGTTCAATAACGTATTATAACACATTTTTAACATTTGTAAATAAAAATTTCACGGTTTCTGTCTGCCTCCACTGTGCTCCATGCACAACAGTTACCTTTTTTCTGCAGTAAGCCTGTCCAGAACTGCCTGAAGGCATGTCTCCAGATCTTTTCCTTCTTCGTCTACCACAATATCTGCATACTTCTCATACAGAGGCGTTCTTTCCTGGTAAAGATCCTCCAGGGTCTGTCCTTCTTTTAAAAGAACTCCTCTCCCTTTCAGATTACCAAGCCGCTTTGAAAGAGGCTTTAAGGACAGCTTCAGATAAACCACCGTTCCTATGGATCTCAGATGTTCCATTGCCTCATGACAGTAAACCACACTTCCGCCTGTGGCAATCACTGTTTCCTTTGTTTCAATCGAAGCATTTACTCTGTTTTCTATTTCTTTAAATCCGTCATTTCCCTCCTGGGATATGATCTGATGAAGCTTTCTTTTTTCCTGTTTCTGGATCAGAAGATCCGAATCAAGGAACTGATACCCCAGTATTTTTGCAAGAACGACTCCAATCGTGCTTTTTCCCGCACCGGGCATTCCGATCAATATGATATTATTCATATGTTTTATTGCCTTCCAGATAAAGTATTTACAGTTTACAGGATTTTATTTTACCATAAAAAGCCTTATTCTGCAATCCTTAGCGAATTTCGCGGTTTTTTACTGGATTTTCATCGTTTTTTTCTTTTATTTTTCACTTTTTTTACACTATAACCAAAAGTTCCCAGTTTTCTTCCTGTTGCAAGGTATTCACCATGGGAATATACGATGGGTTTTGCCCGGTTCAGATCAAATCTTTTTTTCTCATCCATATATTTTTCATCAGCATGAACTGCCACGACTTCTGCAATAAACATATGGTGAGAACCCAGTTCTTTTATTTCCCGTACACGACACTCGATGTTTACCGGTGATTCTGCGATCATAGGCGCTTTTACCAGATCTGCCTTTTCCCTGGTAAGGCCTGTTTCTTTAAATTTATCTACATCCCTGCCGGATCTTACTCCGCAGTAATCTGTGGCAAAAGCCAGTTCTTCTGTAGTAAGATTAATCACAAATTCCCCTGTTTCCCGGAGCATATGATAAGAAAAACGCTCCGGACGGACAGATACAGACACCATGGGGGGATTGGTACATACCGTTCCCGCCCATGCTACTGTAATAATGTCGTCTCTGCCTTCTTTATCTGCAGTACTTACCATGACCACAGGAAGAGGGTAAAGCATATTCCCCGGCTTCCAGCTTTGTTTTGCCATTGCTTTCTCCTTGCCTTTATGCATACTCATTCAGCATCTGTGCAGCTTCCATCAGTGCAGGGATCAGCTGTTTCTTTCTGGATACAACGCCCTCTAGGTAAAGGGAACCGTCCTCTGCCTCCATTCCAAAAGCACTTTCGGCCATTTCCCGGCTTCCTTCGCCGTAGAAAAGCAGCTCTGTAGAACGGTTCATAATACTGGTGAGCATAAAGTAAACTCTGGTAACTCCATGACGGCCACATTCACTGACCATAAACGGCTCCAGCTTTTTCTTAATCTCCTTCAGCTCTTCTTCATCCATGGAACTGATCTGCCCCACTCCAAACATAATATCGCCTTCAGCAATAAACTTCTTATAATCCTGATAAAAGATTTCTTCAGGAGCTTTATCTTTCAGATTGCTTCCTGCCTTGAACATCTCTTTTGCAAATTCCTCAATAGAAATATCTGCGATCAGAGCAAGAGCGCCTGCTGCCATTTTATCCTGCAGGGTACAGGTAGGCGAACGGAACATCAGAGTGTCTGAAATAATAGCCGCACAGAGAAGACCTGCGATCTTGGGCGGAATCTCCAGCTTCTGTTCTCCGTATATCTGATACATAATCGTTCCTGTACATCCTACCGGCTGGTTCCGGAAATTAATAGGCTGCATGGTCTGCAGTGTTCCCAGCTTATGATGATCGATGATTTCCAGAATATCCGCTTTGTCAATATTATCCACTGCCTGGTCTTTTTCATTATGATCTACCAGGACTACCTTTTTCCTGTGCATGTCAAGGAAATTACGGCGTGAAATGGTTCCCACACATTTTCCCTTTTTGTCGATCACAGGGAAGGCACGATGCCGGTGTTTGATCATCACATCCTGGATATCGTCTGTAAAATCTTCCGTATGGAAGGTAACCAGATTATCCGTCTTCATGATATAACGTACCGGAATGCTCTGATTGATCAGCCTCGATATGGTAAAGGTATCATAGGGTGATGAGATCACTACGATATCTCTTTCATGAGCCAGCTTCAGTACTTTTTCTGTTACCTGGATATCCATTCCCACAATAATGCAGCTTACGTTCAGTTCAATGGCCTGAAGATGATCCTCTTCCCTGTTTCCAAGGATCACCATGTCATTTTCCCCCACATATTCTTTGATCTTGCCGGGATCCGCAGTTCCTACCATGACTTTTCCTTCTGTAAAATAACCATGGCCATTTCCTTCTACGATCTTTCCGCAGATTGTTTCAGCAATCCTCTGATACTGTGTCCTTGCCCTGGAAAGAAGATAGCTGTCTGTGGTATCCATATATGTTTTTGCAATATCGCCAATAGTGATCAGCCCTTCCAGACTGCCGTCTTTGTCCCTGATAGGAAGAGATACGATACTGTTTTCCTGCATCAGATCCCATGCATTTTTCAAAGACATACTTTTGTCCGCCTCCGGACTCATACGGATATCCATATCCTTTACCTGAGTCCCGATATTGCTTAAATATCCAGGCGGCTGGATTCCAAAACGGTTCAGAACAAATTCTGTTTCCTCATTGATCTGACCGGCGCGTTTTGGTACATACCGCCTGTTCTGGAATGTTCTGTTCTTGATATCGCAGTATGCGATCGCTGAACAGATAGAATCCGTATCAGGATTCTTATGTCCGATCACAAAGATTTTATCCTGCTTCTTCATAATTTCCTCTTTCTAAAATTTAAAATAATAGTCAGTTCAGCTTAATCCCCGCAAAAAGAGATCCCAGAGAAGTGGTGGCTTCTTCTCCTGCGTCCGGAGCCTCATAAACCTCTTCTTCAATCTCCTTTGCCATCATATCTTCCGCTTCTTTGATGCTGAGGCTTAACTTTCCATCCTTCACTGCAGTTACCTTTACTTTTACCTTATCTCCTGCAGCCAGTACTTCAGAAGGTTTCCGGATTCTTTTTTCACAGATCTGTGAAATGTGTACCAGACCGGAAAGTCCGTTTCCAAGATCCACAAATGCACCGTAAGGCTGAAGGCTTTCTACTACTCCCTCTGTCACAAGTCCCACCTGAACATTGGATATTTTATTTTTTCTTTCTTCCTCTGCCTTTTCCCTTAAAAGTTCCTTTGCTGAAAGGATCAGTTTCTTACTGTCTTTATCAAAATCAATGACCTGAACCTGTACATGCTGGTTCAGATAAGCCTCTGTATCCTCCACATATCCCAGTGCAAGTTTGGAAGCAGGGATAAATCCTCTGATATCCTCCACGTAAGCGATCACACCGGCATTGGTAATCCCTTTTACCACAACGTCCAGAACTTCTCCGGATACTTTATATTCTCTGATCTTGTCCCAGGCAAGAATATCCGAAGCTTCTACTCTGGACAGGAGGATATTTCCATTTCCATCATCTTTACGCACAACAGTGGCAGAAACCTCATCTCCCGGATGTACTGCCTCCTTCAGGCTAAAGCCAGGTTCCCTGCTGTAAGCGTCTGCCGGGATTACGCCTTCTGCATAATACCCCAGATCCAGAATCACTTCTTTTTCGTCAACACTGACTACTGTTCCGGTAAGGATATCTCCTTCTTCTATTTTTTTCATGGATGCATTCAGTTCCTGTTCATAATCTTTCATTGTTTCTGCCATAATATACAACTCCTTTTTTATATGTGATATCATGCTTGATCTGTCTGTTATTGTACCAAGTCGCTAGCGCGACGGCTAGTCCTAAGTACGTGATTCCATTGCTTTTTTTCAAAAAAATCAGTTTTCCTCAAAATAAAAGTAGCAGTTTTCTTATATATGTTTTATTGTTGAATCACCACAAGACAACCTAAAACAATACAAAAAAACTGCTATGCTTATGTTATCATGGATTTTTAAACTCAACAAGTACATATTTTAC
>USDN01000027.1 GCA_900553515.1 uncultured Blautia sp.
CTCTCGATGAACTTGTTATTATAATAAGCAATAATTGTGACGAAAATATGTCCTTGGCATGAAAAAAACATAAAGAAAATAAAAAAGAAAAAAACCCTTTGAAAACTTTACAATATTGTATATAATAGAAGCAATGCATAGAAGTAATGCAATGCAACCATTTATATTTTAAGCAATTGATGCGGCCTGTCCCGGCGTTTGGTCCCCATAGGGGGACAGGCATGGAAGCCACCAGCGTGTGCGTCCGGTCCGGTTCAGTCAGCGAGGAGGAACTATTTATATGTTTTCGATGATGTCCAATGATATTGGAATTGACTTAGGAACTGCCAGTATCCTTGTGTATATCAAGGGAAAAGGCGTTGTATTAAAAGAACCGTCCGTAGTTGCCATTGACCGTGATACCAATAAGATCATGGCGATCGGTGAAGAGGCACGCCTGATGATCGGACGTACTCCAGGTAATATCGTAGCAGTCCGTCCTCTTCGTCAGGGCGTTATCTCCGACTATACCATTACCGAAAAAATGATGAAATACTTTATCAACAAGGCAGTAGGCAAGAGAACACTGCGTAAGCCACGTATCAGTGTATGTATCCCAAGTGGCGCTACAGAAGTAGAGAAGAAAGCAGTAGAAGATGCAACTTACCAGGCTGGTGCCCGTGAAGTTGCTATTATCGAAGAACCAGTAGCAGCAGCCATCGGCGCAGGTATTGATATCGGTAAAGCATGCGGAAACATGATCGTAGATATCGGTGGTGGTACTGCAGATATCGCAGTTATCTCCTTAGGCGGACCTGTAGTCAGCACTTCCATCAAGATCGCAGGTGATGACTTCGATGAAGCATTAGTCCGTTATATGAGAAAGAAACACAATCTTCTTATCGGTGAACGTACTGCAGAGGAGATCAAGATCAATATCGGTGCTGCATACCGCAGACCGGAAGTACAGACTATGGAAGTAAGAGGACGTAACCTGGTAACCGGTCTTCCAAAGACCATTGTAGTTACTTCCGACGAAACTCTGGAAGCATTAAGAGAACCGGCTCTCCAGATTGTAGATGCTGTACACAATGTTCTGGAGAGAACACCACCAGAACTGGCAGCCGATATTTTTGACCGTGGTATCGTAATGACCGGCGGTGGCTCCCTTCTCAGTGGTCTGGATGCCCTGATCGAGGAAAAGACCGGCATTACCACCGTGATCGCGGAAGATCCGCTGACAGCTGTAGCGATCGGTACCGGTAAGTTCATTGAATTCGCACACGGTATGACCTCCGCCCTGGAAGCATCCATGGGAATTGGCGGCGGAAGAAACGATAAAGAGGATTATTAATTTTTTTGACTGGCCGGGCTGCCGCAGCAATGCGGCGGCCTTTTTGACTATATAAAAGCAGCAACTGTTCTTATACACAGATACAGAGGAAAGAAAAATGGCAACCATAACAGGATTTATTGAAAAAATAAAATTCAGAAACGAGGAAAATGGCTATACTGTGCTGTCAGTTACCGACCAGAGCGATGGTGATGAAGTTATCATGGTAGGTACGCTTTCTTATGCTGCTGAAGGAGACATGATCCAGGCATCTGGACGCATGATCGAGCATCCGGTATATGGAGAACAGCTTCAGATCGAAAGTTACGAAATGAAAACGCCCCAGGACGCAGAGTCTATGGAGCGCTATTTAGGTTCCGGTGCCATCAAAGGTATCGGCGCAGCACTGGCAGCCCGTATCGTCCGCCATTTCAAAGCCGACACTTTCCGGGTCATGGAAGAAGAACCGGAGCGCCTTTCCGAAGTGAAAGGCATCAGTGAAAAAATGGCAATGGCCATTGCTGAACAGGTAGAAGAGAAAAAAGGCATGCGGGAAGCCATGATGTTTCTGCAAAATTATGGCATTACTTTAAATCTTGCAGCTAAGATCTACCAGGAATATGGCCCGAAGTTGTACAGTATCATCAAAGAAAATCCCTATAAGCTGGCAGATGATATTCCAGGTGTGGGATTTAAAATGGCAGACGAGATCGCCGAAAAAGTAGGCATCTTCACAGACTCCGACTACCGTATCAGGGCAGGTCTCCTTTACATTCTTCTCCAGGCATCAGCCAACGGCCATACCTATCTTCCTCAGAAAGAATTATTTTCCCAGGCGGCAGAGTTGTTAAAAGTAGAAACGACTGCTATGGAAAAGCATCTGATGGATATGCAGATCGACCGCAAAGTAGTGGTAAAAACAGTCCCAGGCAGCGAACCGCCGGAATATCTGGTCTATTCTTCCCACTACTATTATCTGGAACTGAACACGGCCCGTATGCTCCATGACTTAAACATCCGTGGCGATATACCGGAAACAGAGATCCGTGCCAATCTGGCGAAAGTCCAGAAAAAAGAAGAAATCCATTTAGATGAATTGCAGGAAAAAGCAGTTTTTGAGGCAGTAAACAGCGGACTTTTAGTGATCACCGGCGGTCCCGGTACAGGAAAGACTACCACTATCAATGCTATTATCCAGTATTTTGAAAATGAGGGAATGGAGATCCTACTGGCAGCGCCAACCGGCCGCGCAGCCAAGCGAATGACTGAGACTACCGGTTATGAGGCCCGTACCATTCACCGCATGCTGGAACTGGTGCCATCCGGTATCCCGGACTCTGGTTCTATGTCTGGGAATAATGCCCCTTCCGGTAAAAATGGCTCTTTCAGTTCCGGTGGCATGCATTTTGACCGAAATGAAGAAAATCCGCTGGATGCCGATGTTATTATCATCGATGAAATGTCCATGGTAGATATCAGTCTGATGCATTCCCTGTTACGCGCAGTAAACGTAGGAACACGTCTGATACTGGTAGGCGATGTGGACCAGCTTCCAAGTGTAGGACCTGGAAATGTGCTTCGCGACATTATCGAGTCCGGCTGTTTTAATGTAGTAAAACTGACTCACATTTTCCGTCAGGCGGCCCAAAGCGATATTATTGTAAATGCCCACAAGATCAACGAAGGGGAACGGGTAGATCTGACAAAGCGCAGTAAAGACTTTCTCTTTATCCGCAGGGAAAATCCTGATGCAGTGATCAGCGCAGCCATTACACTGATCCAGCAGAAACTTCCCGGTTATGTCCACGCCCAACCCGGTGATATCCAGGTAATGACGCCTATGCGAAAAGGTGCTCTGGGAGTAGAACGTCTAAACCAGATTCTGCAAAATTACTTAAACCCACCGGATCCGTCTAAAAAAGAGAAAGAGTCCGGCGGTATCATCTACCGCACCGGGGATAAAGTGATGCAGATCAAAAATAATTACCAGATGGAATGGGAGATTCGCAGCAAATACGGCATTCCCACAGATAAAGGTGCCGGTGTATTTAATGGTGATATGGGGATTATCCGGGAGATCAATGAATATGCGGAAAATCTTACCGTGGAATTTGATGAAGGGAAAATGGTAGAATACAGTTTTAAACAGTTAGAAGAACTGGAACTTGCCTATGCCATTACCATCCACAAGTCCCAGGGAAGTGAATATCCGGCGGTGATCATCCCTATGTATTCCGGCCCACGTATGCTGATGACCAGAAATCTGATCTATACAGCGGTGACAAGAGCCCGCTCCTGTGTCTGCCTGGTCGGCCGGCCGGATGCATTTTATACTATGGCAGATAACTCCATGGAGCAGAAACGCTATTGCGGCCTGAAAACCCGCATAGAAGAAATATACGCCTGACAGGCATCTGTTTACGAATAAAATATAATATTCTAAAATTTCTAATAAATCTAACTCTGTCTATAAGGAGAACGTATGAACTATATAATAGAAACGATCCTGGATCTGCTGTTCCCGCGCAGGTGCCCGGTTTGCGGTCAGATCATTATGCCAAAAGGAAATCTGATCTGCCCTGGGTGTATCAGAAAATTGTCCTGGGTCCGTGGACCGGTGTGTAAATGCTGTGGCAAGGAGATCATAAGCGAGACCGCAGAATACTGTTCTGACTGCGCAATTCATCCAAGATCTTTTTCCAATGGGATGGCGCTGCTTAACTATAATGAAATTTCAGCACCGTCCCTGGCAAAGATCAAGTATCACAACCATCGGGAATATCTGGATTTTTATGCAGAGGCTGCATATAGAAAGTATGCTGCCAGGATCGCCCGCTTATCACCGGATCTTATCATTCCGGTGCCGGTACACAAAAGCCGCATGAAAAAAAGAGGCTTTAATCAGGCAGAAGAATTTGGAAAACGTCTGTCCCATTATCTGGAAATTCCAATGAATTCCAGTTTGCTGATCCGGTCAAAAAAGACGGTACCCCAGAAAGATTTAGGACCTGCCCTGCGCCTTAAAAATCTGGAACAGGCATTTAGCTGCAGAAAACTGCCGTACAGAATGAAAAAAGTTCTCCTTATTGATGATATTTACACAACTGGAAGTACTGCAGAAGCCTGCTCAAGGGCTTTGAAAAAAGCCGGAGCAGAGCAGGTTTTTCTTCTTGTGATCGCCACCAGCTCCAATCGATGACAAAAATCTTGTATAAAATGATAAAAATCATTAAAAACTATAGAAAAGACCTTTTATACCCCATCTTTGACAGTCAAATTTATCAAAACACCGCTGAAAGCCTTATTCTACCTGGGTTTTTCAGCGGTGCCTTTTCGTTTTACTATATAGTCTTTTTTCTGAATCAGATATGGATGATAGACTTTTATGATTTTTCTCGAGATTGTTTACTAAGTTTTTGGATTTCTTTCATTTTCCTTTTGGTAAGAAATTCATAATCCGTTTCGAATCCGGCTACTTCATGTAATGCATCCGTCAGTTTAGTAGATTCATAAATCGGTATGAATCCCTGCCCCTGCACATCTGCAAATTCATAGTCTCTTAATGTCGACATTAACTCTTCACAGGTATATTTCCGCTTGAGCTTTTTTTCGAGCAGACGATAAATGAACAGCGCTAGAAAACAGACCAGGAAATGTGCTCGGATCCGGTCGTTTCGCTGGACAAAAACCGGACGGGCAGAAAAATCCGTTTTCATGATCCGAAAGCATGCTTCAATCTGCCAACGGCTTTCACTGACTTTTAAAATATCTTCCGGCTCATCGTCAAAAAGATCCGTACATACAGCATAGAGGCCATCGTACTGTGCTTCCTGTGCAATCTTTTTTTCATCCAGAAAATATAGGATATCGGCCATTTCTCCATCTTTTGTAACAGCTGTTTTATCAATAAATCTTGCTGGGTCATTCGGATTTTTCCGGTTTTTCTTATGCCTGCCATTTGAAAGCATTGCTTTTGCTCGTTCAATCTGTTTCTCTCGAATCTCTTTTTGATAAGCAGCGTATTTTGGTGAGTAAGTAATCAACAGACGCTGTTCCATCTTTTTGGAACTGTAAGGTTCTTCTTTATAAAAAAGTTCCTCTTTATCATCGTCTGTCAGGCTGTTCAGATCGACCGCTTTATGGTCTGAGAGGCACCGGAATCCTTTTTTGTTTAGTGCAAGTGTCCGGTATTCTTCTGGAAGTTTTTTGATAGACTGGGTTACGATATAAGAGCGCTTCTTGCTGTGATTTAAGAGCCGGTTATTTTCAGAACCAAGGCCTGCATCAGAACAGAAGATAAACTCTTCACACCCAAACTCCTCAATCACTTTTTTCTCGAGTGGTTTCAAAGATGTCTGTTCATTTTGATTTCCTGGAAATATGCTGAAAGCCAGTGGGATTCCATCTCCGTCGGTAAAGAGTCCCATCTGCACGATAGGGTTTGGACGGTGTTCTTTACTTTTTCCGTATTTTTTATCTCCATCTTCTTGTTCAATCTCAAAGTAGTAGTTGGTACAGTCGTAGTAAAGGACCCCATCGTTACGTTTTAAAACAGACTTTGAATTGCGATATAGCTCTGACTGAATCAGATCGCATTCTTCTGAAAGAACATTCAATGCCCGGTAAATATCATGAAGCTGATAAGTGGGTGCTTCTAGGAAGGTTTTAGCCGTTTCAAAAGAAGAACGTTTGCTGCCTGGTTCTAAAATGCGTGTATAGATGAGATCGGATAAGATCGCGTTCAAATCATAATCATAGTGATGTTTATCTCGAATCTTTCGACATACCTTGTTTAAACCAAGTTCATAATAAAGAGACTGCAGGAAAAGGTAACCTCCCTGAAATTTTCGCTTTTCTCCATGGGCGATCTTTCGGTTTGGATGGAAAGTAATAGGAATACAATGATTCGCTTTTTCCTGTTCAAACTTTTCGGTCTCAATGCGAGCCTGTTCTTTTGCCCAGGCCATAACATCGTCTCTGGTGGGACCATGTTCAACCAACAATTCTTTTAATGTTCCAAGTTTGCGGATTGTCCGAGAGGTAGATTTTCCGTTACTGTCGATGTAGGATTGCTTTATATAAAAAGACTCAGCGTTTTTTGATTTTGATGTATTGACCTTCAATTTTTTCACCTCAATACCATTATAGCATAAAAAGCCGAAAAAGCCTATATATAAAAACAACAAATTTGACAAAAAAATATAAGCATTCATGCGGCTTATACGCTGTTTTTCATTCGGAAAGGTGTCAAACTCCCGAGAAAAATAAGAGAAAACGTGATTGTTCCAGTATATGTGGGCGTAAGATGAATGGGAAAAATGGTAGAAATGCAAACTTTTATTTACATCAGTTTACATTTGCCGGCGAGCTGCAGATAGATATGACGTATTTTCTGCCATCCAGAAGAAATGTTAAATTGACAGGGGTTTTATTTCAGGTATAATATTTTGTGAAACGATATACAAAGATGGAAATGTCGAAGAAATTTGGCAGGATACAAAGAAATTTTAGCAGCATAAGCAAACACAGGAGGAACGATCATGCGCATCAGTTTGGAACAGGCATTGGATATCCTTATGGATCATGTAACACAGGGAAGAACAGAAAGAAAACCTTTGGAACAATGTCTGGGGCTGGTACTTTCGCAGGATGTATTTGCGTTACTTGATATGCCTCCTTTCAGTCGGTCTGCCCAGGATGGATATGCTTTATGTTCTAAGGACAGCGTGGGGGTAGATGCAGAGAACCCGGTTAAGTTAAAAGTTACAGGAAAGATTTATGCAGGAGATTATCTGGATATACAGGTCAGATCAGGAGAGGCGGTCCGCATTATGA
Organism: uncultured Blautia sp.; assembly: GCA_900553515.1. Lineage (GTDB taxonomy): Bacteria > Bacillota > Clostridia > Lachnospirales > Lachnospiraceae > Blautia_A. Next base: position 7,148 of record USDN01000027.1, read on the forward strand.
CCGGCGCTATGATACCTGCCGGTGCTGACTGTGTCCTTCGCCAGGAAGATACAGATGAAGGGGAAAATGTAGTACAGATCTATAAAGAAGTAGAGCCGGGAGGCAGCATTTGTTTTAAAGGAGAAGAGTACAAAAAAGGTCATATTCTGCTCCATGCAGGTACTAAGATCGATGCGGCTGCTCTGGCAGTTGCCAGTGGGAATGGTATTATGGAGCTGCCTGTGTATGAACGGGTGAGAGCGGCAGTTGTTTCTTCCGGCAGTGAAGTAGTAGAGCCGGGAACACCTTTGACGCCTGGAAAAATATATAATACGAATACTGTATACATGAAGGCACGTTTACCTCAGTTGGGCGCTCAGGTGATGATGAGTCAGACTGTGGGAGATGATCTGGAGGTTATGACTGGGGCTTTAAAAGAAGCAGCCAACCAGGCAGAACTGGTGATCACTACCGGTGGTGTTTCCGTGGGACAGAAAGATCTGACAGAAGAGGCATTGCTTTCCATAGGAGCAAAGATCCTCTTTCATGGTATTGCCATGAAACCGGGAATGCCTACGCTTGCAGCTGAAAAAGATGGTGTTTTGTTTATAGGGCTTTCTGGCAATCCATTTTCTGCAGCAATTCCATTTGAAATGTTTGTACGTGAGATCTTGTCATTAAAAATGGGTGATCCAGAGCTGAAGCTGCGTCGGGAAACTCTTACTGCTGTAACCGGTTTCTCAAAGAACAGCAGGAGACGTCGTTTTTTAAGAGGAAAAGCGGTCGGAAAAGAGGTCTGGCTTCCAGACCAGCAGGCAAATGGGCAGATGCGCAGCATGGTAGGTTGTAACTGCCTGATCGAGATACCGGCAGGCAGTGGGCCGGTACAGGCTGGGGATAAGGTAGAAGTGCTGTGGCTGTAAAGAATGCGGACATTTTAAATGTAGGGGCATTTTTTGCTGTGATGAATACTTGAAAGAATAGGGGACGCTACTAGACATATCCACTTTCTTTGGCTATAATAAAGGTAACTTCATAAAGCAGATTTCATATGTATATCCCGGAGATAGGTCCGGAGTTTCTACCAACTGCCGTAAATAGTTGACTACATAGTACATGTAGCTGTGAGTACCTGGCTATGTGTTGCTGTGTGCGGGTTTGGTGACAGATGAAAGTGAATTTTAAAGGAGTCCCGCGCAGGCGGGGCTCTTTTTTCATTGCCATGCATCTGGAAAGGAGGGCAAATACGCACACCAAACGCAGACGGGCTGTTTTGTGGGTTTATGATCTGATGTTTACAAATCCTGATTGAGATCAAGGAGGAAACATATGGAAAATAAAACATTTGCTTTAAAGGGAAATATTGTATACACAAAAGATAAAAATGAATTATGCATCAATGAGCAGAGTTATCTTGTCTGTGAAAATGGAAAGGTCCGGGGGATTTATAAAGAGCTTCCGGACGAGTTGAAAAATGTCCCTGTAGAAGATATGGGCGATCAGCTGATCATCCCGGGACTTACAGATCTTCATGTTCATGCTCCTCAGTATTCCTTCCGGGGTCTGGGAATGGATATGGAGCTTCTTGACTGGCTGGAGACCAATACGTTTCCAGAGGAAGCGAAATACAAAGATCTGGAATATGCGAAAAAAGCATACGGCATCTTTGCAGAGCAGATGAGAAAAAGCGCCGCTACAAGGGCATGTATCTTTGCAACGATCCATAAAGAAGCGACCATTTTGCTTATGGATCTGATGGAAGAAAGCGGTCTTTCCACTATGATCGGAAAGGTAAATATGGACCGCAACAGCCCGGATTATCTGCGGGAGCCGTCAGCGAAAGACTCAGAAGAAGCGACCAGAGAGTGGCTTAAAATGGTGGCTGACAAAAATTACGACCATACAAGACCGATCCTTACGCCACGGTTTACACCAAGCTGTACCGATGAACTGATGGAGCGGTTAAAAGGAATTCAGAAGGATTTTGACCTGCCGATGCAGTCCCACCTGTCTGAAAATCCGGGAGAGATCGCCTGGGTGAAGGAATTATGCCCCTGGTCTGAATTTTACGGGGATGCTTATGACCATTTTGGACTGTTTGGAGGAGAGTGTCCTACGATCATGGCCCACTGCGTTTATTCCGGTGAGGAAGAGATTGCCCGCATGAAAGAAAGAGGTGTATTTATCGCCCACTGTCCTGACTCCAATACCAATCTTTCTTCCGGTGTAGCACCGGTGCGCCGGTATCTGGAAGAGGGAATGAACATAGGACTGGGAAGTGATGTGGCAGGCGGAACAAGTGAGAACCTGTTTGCAGCTATGGCACAGTCCATCCAGGCATCCAAGCTTCGCTGGAGATTGTTAGATGCTTCCTTAAAGCCACTGACCATTGAAGAAGCATTTTATATGGCAACCAAGGGCGGCGGAGCTTTCTTTGGAAAGGTGGGAAGCTTTGAGCCTGGCTATGAATTTGATGCAGTGGTCTGCGATGACAGCCGTCTGGAACATCCCCAGCCGCTTACTGTAAAGCAGAGGCTGGAGCGTATCATTTATCTGGGGGATGAGAGAGAAGTTGCCGGAAAATATGTAGAAGGCAGAAAGCTGTTTTAATCATGCGAAAGTAAGTTGGGTTCAGCTATTTGCATCGTATAAAAAGCAGTCGGATACAGGAAAATACAGCCTGTTCCGGCTGCTTTTCTTGTAAACCACCCGGCTTCATGTTATTATGTATACAACGATCTGTTGCAGAGCAACATGATCCTGTATCCGTGTAACAGGCTTGCAGATATAAAAGGAGTAGATCGATGATGTATTGATGTATTTGATCCATTTGGGATATCTTGGATATGATCAGGATGCGCAGACAGCATTTATCCCAAATGAAGAAATACGCCAGGAGCTGACAGCAGCAACAAGGCGCAATCCCAAGAACATCAGTGTATCATTGAGAAATTATAATAAAAATATTGCAGATAAAACTGTTCTGAGCAGCAGAAAGGACGAAAATACAATGAAATACGATTTCACAACAATTTTAGACCGAAAGGGAAAAGACTCGATTGCAGTGGAACCTTTTGAGGCTGACTGGATCAAATGGCCGGGGAAGACGAAGGAAGGTTTTGATATTATCCCAATGTGGGTGGCAGATATGAACTTTCCGGCTGTACATACGATCCCGGAAGCGATTATTGAGAGAACAAAACATACTACCTATGGTTACTTTTCTCCAAGAGAAGAATATTTTGACGCTATCATCAAGTGGCATAAGACCAGAAATGGCATAGAGGGACTGGAACCAAAGCACATTGGATATGAAAATGGTGTTTTAGGCGGTGTGGTCAGTGCATTAAATGTACTTTGCTCGAAAGGTGACAGTGTACTGCTTCATTCTCCCACTTATATCGGTTTTACAAAGAGCCTGACCAACAACGGTTATCACATTGTCCACAGCCCGTTAGTGAAGGATGAGAATAATGTATATCGCATGGATTTTGAGGATATGGAAAAGAAAATCGTGGAGAACCATATCCATGCAGCTATTTTCTGCAGCCCGCACAACCCAACCGGCCGTGTATGGGAGCGCTGGGAGATCGAGAAGGCCATGGAGATCTACAAGAAACATGATGTATATGTAGTTTCTGATGAGATCTGGTCTGACCTTCTCTTAAATGGACATAAACACATTACAACCCAGTCTGTATCGGAAGATGCAAAGCAGAGGACCGTAGCACTTTATGCTCCGTCTAAAACCTTTAACCTGGCTGGTCTGATTGGCAGTTATCATATTATCTACAATGACTGGTTAAGGGACCGCATTTTAAAAGAGTCCTCTTTAAGCCATTATAACAGCATGAACCTGTTATCTATGTATGCATTAATTGGTGCCTATAAGCTGGAAGGTTATGAATGGGTGGATGAATTAAAAGAGGTCTTAAGTGGAAATGTAAACTATGCCTGCGATTACATTGAAAAGCATTTTGAAGGAGTCAATGTTTCCAAGCCGGAAGGCACCTACATGCTTTTCCTGGACTGCACAGAATGGTGCAAAAAACATGGAAAGACTATTACAGAGCTTCAGGCAGCAGGCATTGAAGTAGGCGTGATCTGGCAGGACGGAGTAGCTTTCCACGGCCCATGTCATATCCGTATGAACCTGGCTCTGCCGTTGTCCAGGGTAAAAGAGGCCTTTGACCGCCTGGACAAATATGTATTTAATCTGCAGGAGGCATAAGCAACATGATATTTGATACACATGCCCATTATGACGATGAAGCCTTTGACGAGGACAGGGAGCAGCTTTTAGCCAGTTTTAAAGAAAATGGCATTGACGCTGTTACAAATGTAGCTGCCAGTCTTTCCAGCTGCAAGACTACACTGGAGCTTGCCAGAAACCATGATTTCATGTATGCTGCATTAGGCGTACATCCAAGTGAAAGCGCAGAACTGTCTGATGAAGGCTTAAAAGATATTGAGACCTGGTGCACAGAAAGACAGGACGGAAAAGTCCGTGCCATTGGTGAGATCGGCCTTGATTATTACTGGGAAGAGCCGGATAAAGAGATCCAGAAAAAATGGTTTGTGGCCCAGTTAGATCTGGCCCGCAGGTTAAAGCTTCCGGTGATCATCCACAGCCGTGATGCTGCAAAAGATACCCTGGATATTATGAAGGCAGAACACGGATCGGACATCGGTGGTGTGATCCATTGCTTTTCTTATACAAAGGAAATGGCAAGGGAGTACCTGGATATGGGATTTTTCCTTGGCATTGGCGGCGTACTTACTTTTAAAAATGCCAGAAAACTGGTAGAAACCGTAGAATATGCCCCCTTAGACCGCCTGGTACTGGAAACCGACTGCCCATATCTGTCACCTGTTCCAAACCGGGGAAAGAGAAATTCTTCCCTGAACCTGACCTATGTGGCAGATCAGCTGGCAGCTCTTAAGGGGGTGGACCGGGAAACAGTGGAGAAAATGACCTGGGATAATGCCAGAAAGCTTTACCGTTTATAGATGCAGATCTGCCCGTCACTGGCGGGTGGAAGCGAAATGATATAAAAATAATAGAAACAGAAAGAAGACAAAAGCAGGTAAAATCGTAAATGAATGAGAAATTATCAGATCCGAAAAAAACAATTGAAGTCATCCAGAAATATCAGTTTGCGTTCCAGAAGCGCTTCGGCCAGAATTTCCTGATCGATGCTCATGTTCTGGAAAAAATTGTAAGCGCAGCAGGTATTACAAAGGATGACTGCGTTCTGGAAATTGGTCCGGGAATTGGTACCATGACCCAGTATCTGGCAGAAAGTGCCGGACAGGTGATCGCAGTGGAGATCGACACCAATCTGCTGCCTATCCTTGCAGATACATTAAAAGACTATTCCAATGTAAAGGTCATCAACCAGGATATCCTGAAAGTGGATATCAATGAACTGGTAAAGGAATACAACAACGGCAGACCGATTAAAGTAGTTGCCAATCTGCCATATTACATTACTACCCCTATTATCATGGGACTGTTTGAAAGCAATGTGCCAATCGACAATATCACGGTTATGGTCCAGAAAGAAGTGGCAGACCGTATGCAGGTGGGACCGGGATCTAAGGATTACGGCGCCCTGTCTCTGGCAGTGCAGTACTACGCAAGCCCATATATTGTGGCAAATGTGCCGCCAAACTGCTTTATCCCAAGACCAAATGTAGGTTCCGCGGTGATCCGTCTGACCCGCTATCAGGAGCCGCCGGTACAGGTAAAAGATCCGAAGCTGATGTTCAAGCTGATTCGCGCATCCTTTAACCAGAGAAGAAAAACACTGCAAAATGGTTTAAATAACTCTCCGGAGATCTCATTCTCCAAAGAAGAGATCACAAAGGCCATTGAGAGCCTGGGCGTATCACCTTCTGTCCGTGGAGAAGCTTTAAGCCTGGAGCAGTTTGCCCAGTTAGCTAATTACTTCGTGCAGTAAGTGGGCTGTTTATAAAAAGAAAGGCAAATGCCTATGTCAGATAAAAAAAGATGGATCCGGCTGGCTGTGGCTGCAGGTTTAGGCGCGGCAGCCGGTGCATGGACTTATCAGATACAAAAAGATAAAAAAGCGAAAAATGATGCCAGACTGGCGGTTGTGGAAGCAGCTGTAGTGCGCAGCCGAGATTATGGAAAGCAGAAGGCTTATATTATAGGAAATAGTTTAAGCTCTCTGGCGGCAGCAGTCTGGCTTATAAAAGACTGCCATTTTCCTGGAAGCAGTATTATGGTGTATGGGGAAAATGAGGAGGCATGTGGAAATGCAGGTCCTCTTGTAGTAAGCCGGGAAAACTGCGAAGATTTTCTGGAACTGTGTGGAAAACTGCCAGGTTCCGGGGAAAAAGTGTTTACGTTTCCAAAAACAGAAGGTGGAGAACGTCTGGGATGTGCAGACCTTCCGGCACTCTGGCGGCTGTTATGTACAGAAGAGGAAAGACTGGATGTTTTAAGTGTTGAAGACTGGTTCAGTGGGACACCTCATATATTTGAGACAGATCTGTGGCAGCTGTGCCAGTGTGTGTTTGGCCTGAAAAAAGACAGCAATCTGGCGGAATTTCGCAGAAGTTTATGGGAATTAAAAGGACCGTTTCTGTTTCTTTCACCGGAAGAAAGACAGGAGCTGATCCGTTTGCTGAAACAGTATCTGCGCCGCAAAGGCGTATTGTTGCTGGAAAACACTCAGGTAACGGATCTGGAGCTTGAAAATGGAAATGACAACGGAAGCGGAACCGGTCTGGCAGTGAAAAAACTGTATGTAAAACGCAGACTGCAGGAAGAAGAGACTGACCGGGAAGCTTTTGTATTTGAAAAGATAGATCTGAGATCCGGGGATGTCTGCATTATGGATAATGGCAGCGGTTCTGGAAAATTATGGAAAAAGGCAGCTGACCTGCATATTGCTCTGGGAGAACCGGAAGCCTTTGTGGGCGAAGAAGATAAACTTCAGCCCCTTCGGCCTCATCATTTTACAGACCGGCCTAAAACAGTTCCAACTGGAAGCAGAAATCTTGGCTTTGTGGGAGCATTTTCACGGCTGGAAGAAGGCTGCTGCCTTACAGGAAACTATGCTGTGGCAAGTGCCAGAAGTGCAGTGGATGAGCTGATGCATGCAGGAAGACGGGCAGCAGGAACAGAAGAAAAGAGGCAGTCCCGGATCAGAAAATGGATCACAGTTTACAAGGTGGTTTGTTCATTGTACCGTGCTGACTTATAATTTTTGTGTATGGTCATGCCGCCATCAGGCGGTCTGTTAGTTTCCATGCGTTTGAAAGAAACTGCCAGTGACAGTTTCTGTAAAGTATTTGTTTTTAAAAGGAGGACAGCAATATGCTGTTTATCGGAGGTATCAGTCAGGGCCGGAAGCTGCTTAACTACGCAAGAAGCATTCTTTGCGGAAGCTGTGGCAGCACCAGCCAGTGTCAGGTCTTTATGACCTATATGTATTTCAGTTTTTTCTTTATCCCGCTGTTTAAGTGGAATAAGCGCTTTTATGTGCAGATGTCCTGTTGCAGCGCCATTTACGAGCTGGAGCCGGAGATCGGAAAAGCCATATTAAGAGGCGAAGAACCGGCGATCACATCCGCCGACCTTCACCTGGTCCAGGAAGGAAAATACACCCGCACCTGGCAGGAAGGTTCCGGAAATCCCCACAAGAAGTGTATGCGCTGCGGATTTGAGACAGACGAAGATTATAACTACTGTCCGAAGTGCGGGGGACGGATATAAGGAACGCTTAAGGAAAACAAGCGCCGCTTTAAGCGGCATTTGTTTTCCTTGCGTCCTTAACGAACAAACCGTCTGCGATAGCAGACAGTAGAGCGCGCCAGCGCGTGTTTGTGAGTGAACCCAACGCCTGCAAAATAAATATTAAATCTCCCCAAATGCGATCAATGGATCTTTGCATTTTACACCCAGACTCAGGGTGTAATAAAGTACAACGCCATCAAATGGAGCTGTACATCGGAAAATTTCATTCCCATAAATATCTTTCAGGGTGCCAAGAAGGGTGCCCTTTTTTAATTTCTGACCTGCATGTGAGACAGCAGGATACCAGAACCCATTTTTTGGTGCCTCTTCATAAACTGCCTGACGGATCTCTTCCTGGTGAAGGTCAGTATCTGAAAAAGGTCTGATCTTAAGATGAGCCATTAACTCAAAAATATTCCTTTTGCATGCTGTGACCTCATCTTCGCACCATAGCCCTCTTTCTCCCCGTTCTGCTAAAAGTGCCGGGATACCGCACTGAGCAGCCCAGCTATAGAGTCCGTTTTTTGCAGTAGAAGCGACCCGATATGGAATCGAGAGTGAGGCTGCAGCTGCAGAAGCTTTTGCGGCCAGTGCGTCAGAAACAGTTGTGGGAAAGAAGACCAGGGGAGTAAGAGCTTCGTTCACATCACCACCATGGAGATCTATGAGAAAATCAGCTTCAGGATACAGTGTTTCTTCAAGGAGCTTTGCAAGACGGCTGGAAAAAGTACCCTCAGGATCTCCGGGAAACGTACGGTTTAAATTTTGACCATCTGCAGGGATTATCTGTTTGGACCCCATGTAAAAGCCTTCTGGATTTACCAGGGGAAGCAGGATGATACGCCCTGAAAGATCGATGGGGTCCAGTTCCTTTTTCAGACGGTTCAGGGTTTCTATGCCTACATATTCACAGCCGTGGACACCTGCGGTCACTACAAGGGTTTTTCCGGGACAGCTTCCGCAGATAACAGTCATTTCTATGGGATAGTGGCTGGCAACTGGCAGTAAAAGGGTTTGCTTTGTATTGCTGCCGGCTTTTAAGTCAGACAGTCTCATATTTTTCAGATCTCCTTTAGTTGAATTCGATAATAGAAGCCAAAAGCTTTCTGGCATAGTCATCTTTTGTTTCTGCAATACGGGATACAGGAATGTGTTCAGTAATGCGGCCATGATACAGAAAAAGCACATCATCGCACAGATAAGTGACAGAAGTCAGGTCATGGGTAATGAAAATATAAGTCAGCCCCAGTTTTTCTTTCAGATCATGGAGCAGATCCATGATCTGAATCTGAGTATGGGCATCCAGAGAAGAGATAGCTTCGTCAAAAAGAATGATCTCTGGCTGGCAGGCTACAGCCCGGGCAATGCATACACGCTGCAACTGTCCGCCGGACAGCTCATGGGGATACCGGTTTGCATAGGAGGAATTCAGCCCAACAAGCTCTAACAGGCGGTTGATCTCTTCCAAACGGTTCAGGCGGATCTTTTGATTTCGTTCTCTTGCAGCCAGTCCTTCTGCAATGATCTCTTTTACACGGAAACGGGGATTGGCAGAAGTGGTGTAATCCTGGAAAACAACACTTAAGCGTTTTTGAAGGTTTTTCCGGCCATTTCTGGAGGCATAAACAGATACATCCTGGATCTTTACTTCTCCGGTGTCAGGCTTTAAAAGACCACAGATCACACGGCCAAGGGTAGATTTCCCACTTCCGGATTCTCCCAGTATTCCCAGACAGGTTCCCTGTGAGACTTTTAAGGACACATCAAACAACACCTGGTTTCTGGCAGTTCCGAAAATCTTTTCCTGGCGTTCACTTCGGAAGCTGACGCATACATTATTTACTTCAAGCATGGGATATCTCCTTTCCATGTAAGATGTCACGGTAGTGGCACATAACAGCAGAACGCTTTTCTATCAGCAGGCGGGTGTAGGGATCGTTTGCATGATTTCGGATATGCTCAAAGTCTCCGCTGTCTACGATCTGTCCGCTGTTCATAACAAGGATGCGGTCTGCTACTTTGGAGATGGCTCCCAGGTCATGGGTGATGAAAAGCATGGCAGTATTTTTATTCTTTTTAATGCGGACAAACTCTTCCAGGATCTCGTATTGAGTGACGGCATCAATGGCAGTTGTTGGTTCATCAGCAATGAGAAGTTCCGGCTGCAATGCCATGGCAATACCGATCATAATACGCTGGAGCATACCGCCGGAGAGCTGATGAGGATATTTTTCCAGAACTTCTTCTCCATTTAAGATCTGCATCTGGTCCAGGATCTTAAGGCAACAGGTACGTATTTCCTGTGCATTCCATGCAGTATGTGCGGCGAAGGTTTCAGCCATCTGATTTCCAATGCGGTATAAAGGATCAAAACAGGTCATAGGGTTTTGAAGTACCATGGTGATCCGGCTTCCACGGAGCCTGCGAAGTTCTTCTTTTGACTCTTTTAAAAGATCATGGCCATCAAAAACAGCGCTTCCGGAAACCTGGAAATTTTTATCTAACAGACCCAGGATGGATTTTACAGTCATGCTTTTTCCGCTTCCGGACTCCCCAAGGATCCCCAGGCATTCTCCTGGGTGGACTTCAAAGCTCACATCTTCTACCAGCTTTTTGGAGGCTTTACGATATGTCAGAGTTACATTCAGGTTTTCAACTTTTAAAACGGCAGACATTACAGCACCTCCTTTGGGTCTAACACATCACGGATGGCATCACCCATTAAGTTAAAGGCAGAAACCAGAATAACGATGGCAATACCGGGAACCAGCATTTGGGCCGGATTACTGGTCAGGACATTTTTTGCTTCGCTTAACATAGCACCCCATTCAGGAGTAGGAGCCTGTACACCAAGTCCCAGGAAGGACAAAGTGGAAATATTGATAATGGCCCAGCCTACATCCAGAGAAGACAGGACAGCCAGATCAGCTGCAATAGATGGAACCAGGTGTCTGAAGAGGATAAAACGTTCCGGAGTTCCTACACAGCGGGAAAACTGGACAAAGTTCCGGTCACGGTACTGCATAACGCCCGTTCGGATCATACGGGCATACCAGGCCCATTTGATAAATACATTTGCCAGGATCACGTTCTGTACGTTAATGCCCAGCAGCGCAACTACAGCAAAAAACATGATCTGACTGGGGAAAGACAGCATTACATCCACTATACGCATGATCAGTTCTTCCGTAATGCCACGAAAATACCCGGCTAAAAGGCCCATCAGGGCGCCGAGACCGATGGTGCCTAACATGGTCAGCACAGCCAGGCCAAGAGTGGGACGGATTCCGTAGATCATGCGGGAGAGAATACAGCGCCCAAGATTATCTGTGCCAAGGGGATATTCTTTGCTGAAATGGGCAAATTTGTTAAGAATATTGGTGGCATAGGGATCATGTGGAGCAATAAATGGGGCAAAAAGGCCCATGAATGCCACGATCAGTACAATGGTTATTGTACCAACGGCAGTTTTATTATGAAGAAACCGGTGTAACATTAGTTGCTCTCCTTTCGCATACGGGGGTCAGACACGGTCTGCAGGATGTCAAACAGCAGATTGAACATAACAAACAGGACACCGATGAGCAGAACGTAAGTCTGGATCACGGGATAATCCCGGTTGAAAATGGAACTGATGCACAAGGTTCCCAGTCCCGGCCATGCAAATACATTTTCCACTACAATGGTTCCTGAGATCAGCTGTGGGATACTCATGCCAATGGCAACAATACAGGTATGCATGGAGTTTTTCAGGATATGTTTTACCAGAATGGATCTCTGCGGGAGACCGCGTACATTGGCATAAAGTACATAATCCTGTTTCATATTTTCAAGCATATTGTTGCGGATCAGGCGGATATAGGTGGAAATATAGCTTAAGGATACAGTAAAAGCCGGCAGGATCAGATGCCTGATGGTACCGTTTCCGCTGGTAGGCAAAAGGTCCAGTTTAATGGAGATCAGCCACATCAACAGAAGTCCGACCCAGTAAGGGGGCATGGCAGTGGTCATAAATACAAGGCTCCGCATGATCCGGTCAAACCAGCCATCTTTATATACAGCACAAAGAAAGCCGATAGGGAGACTTAAAAGGATCACCATAATAAGGGAAGCACCTGCAAGCTGTAAAGTAGCAGGCATACAGCGCAGCAGTTCTCCGGCAACAGTACGGCTTGGGTTTACATAACTGATGCCAAAATCACCGTGAAGACAGTCCAATACCCAGGTAAAGTAACGGACCAGATAAGGCTTGTCCAGCCCAAGCTGGGAACGGACCTCAGCAATGGCATCTTCCGTGATGATAGGTACCTGGCGTACACGTAAAGCTACTTCAGCCGGATCAGAAGGGATCAGGTTGATAAAAACGAAGCATACAAAGGAAATGATGAGAAGGAGCGGTATGGCAGAAAGGATCCGCTTGATAATATAGGGTTTCAAAATAATACCTCCCGTTGAAAAAATAAATGTAATAAAAGGATCCGACTGGAACAAAGCCGCCTCAGAGGAGACGGCTTTATACACAAGATTAGGTTTGTTTTGCCAGATTTAGAAAGAGAAATCCTGGAATGGAACCTCGTACTGAGTCTGGGTAAAGTGGAAGCCTTTCATATCAGAGCGGTAGATTGCCTTATTGCACTCATAGGTCAGTGGAATATAAACGGCATCTTCGTGGAGATGGGTCAGAACATAGGTATAAAGTTCCTGGCGTCTGTTTTCATCTGTGGTGATCAGGATCTCGGTAATGGCATCATCGATTTCTGCTTTATCATCCAGACCAAGCTGCGCTGCATAGTCACCATATACAGGAGCGCGCATGGCAGCAAGAGAGGACTGTGGATCGTATGGTGTACCCCAGCAGATATTGAATACCATATCAAAATTACCTGCTTTCATATTATCACGGTAGGACTGCTCCTCTTCCCCGTGGATGTTTAAAGAAACACCGATGGACTGGTATTCGCTCTGAAGATACTCTGCAATGGATTTTTCAGTCACGCTGTCACTATTATAGAGAAGATCAATATTTAACGGCTGTCCATCCTTTTCACGGACATTGCCGGAACCCATTTTCCAGCCTGCTTCATCCAAAATCTGTCCTGCCAGTTCCAGGTCGTAAACATATGGTTCTAGTTCAATATCACAATATGGAACAGTGGATGCAAACAGAGTGTCTGCCGGTTTTTCCAGTCCGTAAAAAATACCGTCAGAGATATTCTGCTTATTAGTTGCATGCTGGAGCGCAATACGTACATCCTTCTCTGAAAGAATGTCAGAGGAAGTATTCAGAACAATCTGTCTGGTAGAGGTTGGATCAGAAAGTTCCACGGTAAACTGATCGCTGTCCAGATACTGATTAATGGCATCTGCGTCGATCATATTTTTTCCGAAGATCATATCAATCTCACCTTTTTCCAGAGCCAGGATACGGGTCTGATTATCCGGGATGACTTTCACGGTGATGGTTTTGATGGCAGGCTGTTCGCCCCAGTAGTTCGGATTTGCCTTGAATACAGCATACTCATCGGTAACAAATTCATCCAGCACATAGGGACCGGTACCAATATAAGCTTCTACCCCATCTTTGGTGCTGCCGTTTTTCATGGCTTTCGGGGAGATCATGGCAAATGGTCTTGTTACACCAAGCTCTGTTAAAAGGGGATAATATGGTTCGGATAATTCAATCACAAAAGTGTTTTCATCGGGAGCATCTACACCTACCAACAGATGCATCATTTCCAGCCAGGTATGGCGGTCTTTATTTTCCAGGATTGCGTCAAAGTTTGCTTTGATGGCATATGCGTCACACTTTTCGCCATCAGAAAATGTTACGCCTGGACGAATGTGGAATGTATATACTTTACCGTCATCACTGACATCCCAGCTTTCTGCCAGACAGCCTTCAAAACCGTCAGAGGTAATATTGACCAGGCCCTCATATAACATTTCCTGGGCGTACATTTCGCCGGCATATAAATGTGGGTTTAAATCGCGGATATCGCGGTAGTTTACGAAGATCAGGTCTTCCTTTGTACCTTCAGCTGTGGTGGTAGTTTCTGAAGGATTGGACTCTGCAGCAGAAGATGCAGAGTCAGAAGCGGATGAACCGCAGCCGCTTAATAAGGCGGTGCCTAAGAGACCTGCCAGAAGCATTGTGCCCCATCTTTTTTTCATGATAAGTTTCCTCCTGTTGTAAAAAGAACATAATGTTGTTTATTCATTCGCCTGAGGCGAACGGTAGAAAGTATAACATGGGTTAGGCAAAACTTACTACTAATGAAATTGGAGGGGCTTAGTTATTCCAAAATGTTATAACCGGGCGAAAAAACTTATAAAATTTCCTTAAAATGACAGATAAACCATTCAGCAGCTTTACTTAATTTTGCATGATCCGGGCAGATGTAGCCGATGAGGAGAAAAGGCTCACAATTATTGATCCTAAGCTGGCGAACATCATATTGGCGGTACTGGTCATAGAGAAAATTAATGCCGAGGCTGCATATATCTGTGTTCAGTAACAGATTGACAGTCAGATGATCACTGTTGGTATAGACTGCATAGTGGAGCTGCTCTGTGCTGATCGCCCCAAGGCTCACATGGTTCAAATGGTGCTCTACAGAGAAAAAATCCCTTACACCCCGTACAAAGGAAAGAGAAGAAAGGTCCTGAAAGTCAATACTTTCATCATGATAGCGGGGATGCTTTGGACCAACGTAAACACAGGCTTCTTTGCTGTCAAGAGGAACGAATTTCAGCTTTTTGTGGGACAGGATATGCTGGAACTGGTGGAGCTGTTTCTGTGCAATATAAACGATGCCAATTTCAGAAAGTCCCTGGGCTACCCGGTTGCTGATCTCTTCCACCGTGCCTTCTAAATGTTCTACAATGTAGGAATTTCCCATTTCTTTATAAAAATCAGTCAACAGACGGGAGATCATATTGCTGGGATAAGTGGCCAGACTGAATTTTTTTCCCTGGTTGTGATCGGTCAGTGAGTTGATCAGGCTTATATTGTGCAGGATATTCTGGGCATATTCACGGACCGTTTCACCATAGGGGGTAATGTGGATCCCCCGGCTGCTGCGCTCAAAAAGAGGCCGTCCCAGTTCTTTTTCCAGGGAACTGATCACTTTACTCACATTGGGCTGTGTGGTATAAAGGCACTCTGCAGCCTGGTTAAAGCTGCCTTTTTCACATGTGATCATAAAATATTCCAGCTGACGTAATTCCATAAGATCCTCCTGAAGTACAATAAACAGTAAGTTAATGCTAACTACTATAACAGAAAAAAAGACAGTATACAACAAGGCTGATAAAGCAACAGCCGAAAGAAGCACTTATTGAGAAAAAATGCCGGTTATTCCAAAGGGGAATATCAATGTATCCGGCGCCATAAAGTGGTGTGTTTTGATAAACAACTTGACAATTTTTACCAATAAATGTTATTCTGAATACGAACAGGGAGCTTGTGAAGCAGGCTGAGAGGAAGTAATCGAACTTCGACCTATTGTACCTGATGTGGGTAATGCCAACGTAGGGAAATAATGTGTCGCATATTATATTTGCGTATCGTGCGTATATTTTGCGGTCCGTTCCTTATGTGGGCGGACCGTTTTTTTTGTTTCTGCGCAAATCCAGATGATCCACATATGCGCTAGAGATCTGTGCAGCAAATGTGGAAAACGTTCCGTCCAGGTACCCCTTCTGTGGAAAAATATTATTATGTGAAGGAGAAAGAAAATGGACTACACAACACAGATGGATGCTGCCAGAAAAGGAATTATTACAAAGGAGCTTCAGGCAGTAGCAGAAAAAGAGCAGATGGATACAGCCCGGTTAATGCAGCTGGTGGCAGAGGGAAAAGTAGCAATTCCTGCAAACAAAAACCACAAATGCCTGGATCCAAACGGTATCGGCTCCATGTTAAAGACCAAGATCAATGTAAACCTGGGAACTTCCAGAGACTGCAAAGACCTGGATATGGAGCTTCAGAAAGTAAATGACGCAGTAAAAATGGGCGCAGAGTCCATTATGGACTTAAGCTCCTGGGGAGATACCCAGAAATTCAGAAGAAAACTGACTGCTGAATGCCCGGCTATCATTGGTACTGTACCGATCTATGACGCAGTGGTATACTATCATAAGGCACTGAAAGATATCACCACCGAAGAGTGGTTAAAGATCGTGGAAATGCATGCACAGGACGGTGTGGATTTTATGACCATCCACATTGGTATCAACCGTGCAACTGCCCAGCGTTTCAAGAAAAATAAACGCCTTATGAACATTGTATCCAGAGGCGGTTCCATTATCTTTGCATGGATGGAGATGACCGGAAAGGAAAATCCATACTATGAGCATTTTGATGAGATCCTGGATATCTGCCAGAAATACGATGTGACCATCAGTTTAGGTGACGCCTGCCGTCCGGGATGCTTAGAAGATGCCACCGATGTTTCCCAGATCGAAGAGCTGGTAACATTAGGAGAGCTGACAAGAAGAGCCTGGGAGAAAAATGTACAGGTGATCGTAGAAGGACCGGGCCATATGCCTCTTAACCAGATCGCAGCCAATATGCAGATCCAGCAGAGCATCTGCAAAGGCGCTCCTTTCTATGTATTAGGACCTTTGGTTACAGACATTGCACCTGGATATGACCATATTACAGCAGCTATTGGAGGTGCCATCGCAGCAACCTACGGCGCAGCCTTTTTATGCTATGTAACACCGGCTGAACATTTACGCCTGCCGGATCTGAATGACGTAAAAGAAGGCATCATCGCTTCCAAGATCGCAGCCCATGCAGCAGATATTGCAAAAGGTGTTAAGGGCGCTTCCGAGTGGGACCGCCAGATGGGAATGGCAAGAAAGAAACTGGACTGGGAAAAGACCTTTGAGCTTTCCATTGATCCGGAAAAGGCGAGAAACTACAGAGCATCTGCGAAGCCGGAAAAAGAAGATACCTGCTCTATGTGCGGCAATTTCTGTGCTGTAAAAAATATGAACCGCATTTTAGACGGCGAGATCGTAAGTATTTTTGATGAATGAAATGAGCCCAAAAGAAAAACAAGCGGCTGCGAAGCAGACATTTGTTTTTCTTGGGCCATTAACGAACAAACAGTCTGCGATAGCAGACAGTAGAGCGCGTTAGCGCGGGTTTGTGAGTGGATGATGGATATGAGAAAAGGAGAGAACCATGAAATTTGACAAAAGCCAGTTGTTGATCTATGCAGTAACCGACCGGGCCTGGACCGGGAAAATGAGTCTTTATGAGCAGACAGAAGCAGCCTTAAAAGGCGGCGCCACCATGGTGCAGCTTCGTGAAAAAGGACTGCGGGATGACAACGTGGAAGAATATCTGGAAGAGGCGAAGAAAATGCGCGCTCTCACAGAAAAATACAATGTTCCTCTCCTGATCGATGACAATATAAAACTGGCAAAAGCCTGTGGTGCAGACGGTGTCCATGTAGGCCAGAATGACATGGATGCCGGTCTTGCAAGACAACTTCTTGGACCGGATAAGATCCTGGGAGTCACAGCCAAAACGGTAGAACAGGCATTAAAAGCCCAGTCACAGGGGGCTGACTATTTGGGCAGCGGTGCCGTATTTGGCACATCAACCAAAAAAGATGCCCGCCCTATGACGATGGAACAGCTGCAGGCAATCTGCGCATCTGTAAAGATCCCGGTAGTAGCCATTGGCGGTATCTGCCTGGATAATATTGAAAAACTGCAGGGAAGCGGTGCAGCAGGAGCTGCCATTGTATCCGGTATTTTTGCAGCAGAAGATATTGAAGGGACTACCCGAGCCCTTCGTCAAAAAATGGAACGTATTATTTAGACGATGCCAAGTGGTTACAACTGGGATGTCCGTCATAAAAAGACATGATATTTCAAAAAATGAGAAAAATTCTTGATAACAAAGGGGACTGCTATAAGCGGTCCCTTTTCTATTTGTCCTGTTTTTAACAAATTCAGAAAAATCCTTTATTTAAGCCAATTCTGCGTTATTCTCACCAAACTATAACAATAAACTGATAACAACTTTTTTTAATGGAAATTTTTCCAATAACCTGCACGATTTCTTGTTGAAAAATTTTATCAAAATAAAACTGCCCCTCATAATTGACGAAAAAATTTCAGTTAGTGTATACTAATGCGGCATGCGAGTTAGTATGCATTAACTCACATGTTCAGTAATCTACAAAAGAGGAGTTTTGTACTTATGAGAAAAACAGGAAGAACAAAAGCACTGTTAGCCATGTTTCTTGCAGCTGCATCCTTGCAGGCAGGAACTGCTTTTGGTGCACAGGCAGCAACCGGGTCACAGCTGCAGGCGGGAACCTGGGTAAAAGAAGATGCAGGCTGGAAATATAGAAAGCCTTCAGGAGAAATGGCAACTGGATGGGTCCATACTGCAAGCGGCTGGTATTATCTGCAGCCTGAGACAGGTATTATGGCAACCGGCATGCTCCGTATTAATGACCGTACTTATTATTTTAATCAGACACCAGATGCTGTAGAAGGCAAAATGGTTACCGGATGGTACCAGGATGCAGCTGGCAAATGGTATTTCTTCAGCACTACTGCAGACAGCACCGAAGGTGCAGCAGTAACCGGATGGCAGTGGGTCGATGGCCGCAGCTATTATTTTGAGCCGGCAGCAGGAGAGAACACTGGAAAAATGTTTGCAAATGGTGTAACACCAGATGGCTACAAAGTCAATGCAGACGGACAGTGGGTAGATGAAAATGGAAACATTCAGGTAGTGCCTGGAAAAGGATTTTCAAGTAATCCTGGAAAAGATACCAATTCTAAGACCACTGTAAGAGGCGGAGGTGGCGGTGGAAGCAGCCACAGCAGCTCCGGCAGTACAGATAACGGAAATAATAATGCCAATAACGGCAATACAAATAATGGAAACACCAACAACGGAAACACCAACAACGGAAACACCAACAACGGAAACACTAACAATGGAAATACCAACGACAGTAATTCCAGCAACGACAATACAAACAATGGCAACAATTCCAACAATGGAAATAACCAGCCAGACCAGAATAAAGCAGTTTTTGTAAAGCAGGATCAGACAAAACTGACAGAGTTAAATTCCCTTGGCTGGTGGATCACGGTAGCATTTGAAGATGGCTATAATGCAGGCAATACAAAGGTCTATGCAGATGGCGTAGATGTAACTGCAGCTCTTTCAAATGTAACTGATGATGGAAGTATATGCAAACTGGCTGTTACAAAGGCACCGGCTGTTCTTACTGTAAGCAGCAATGATGACGGGGCACAGGTACAGACCGTTTCCTTAGATGATACTGCAGCAGATGGTATTATCTACACAGGAGACAGCTATCTTCCTGAAAAGATCATGACACACGGACCGGTATCCATCTGGGATTACTATCTGACCAACTATGCAGATGATGGTTCTGTAAGATATTCACCATCTAAGACAACATTCGCTCTTGGAGAAAAGCCGGTGGCTCATCCTGCTTATTCACCGGATGCAGAATTAAGCGAAGATGGAAAAGCAACTGTAACCATTATGTTCAATTACAATACCGACGATGAGAAAGAGTGGTTTGACGGAATTAACCGCCTTCAGCTGGTAGAGTACAATGAAAATAAGAACACCATCAACAGTGATCTTGTATTTGACCGTGCAAAAGATGTAGCTCATGGAAGTGGCCGCGTAGGCGAACTGACCATTAAGAGCGGACAGGGCAATTTCACAAACAACGGAAGATATTATGTCCGCGTAGAGTCCAAGGCAGGTACATCTGCTCTTGTTCCGATCCATGTAGTAAATGCCCAGGCACCTGTTCTGAAATTACAGGAAACAGCCCAGTCTGGCGTAAACCTACATTTCCAGGTTGAAAACATGGTATACGGAATTGAGACACCGATCAGCCGTGTGGTTCTGGAAGGACCAACTGAGACGGTAGAATTAAACGAGATCGATGACTGGTTCCTGTTCAGCCAGGATCTGTTTGTCCTTTATAATGATAATGTAGATCATTTAAAATATAAGGGCAATTACAAGCTGACTGTATATGCAGACGGATTTAAGGCAACCTCTGTCAGATTTAAAGTAACAAATGGTGAAAATGTTCCATTCAAGGATGAAATGGGAATTTCCCAGTATTCATTTGATGGCGTCTCCACAGCATCCACAGGTTCAGGCGGAGGCAGCAGCTCCGGCGAAAGCAGTTCCGGAAGCAGCGCTATTTCTGCAAATCTGGTATTTGATACCGACCTGCTGGTAAATGCAGAACTTTTGGAAGAAGCTGGAAGATCTACAGCTGAGTCTGAGGCAGTTGTAGACTGGTGGTACAACATTATCAAGGATGCAGTATTTGACAGAGCAGAAGGAAAATACTATGACTGGACCGATTATGTATCCAGCGTAGAAAATAAGAAATACGAAGACGATCAGATCCTTTCCTTTGAGGATTACAAGAGAACCGGTGTGACCTGGAGCAACAGTCCGGCAACTGCAAAGGAAGTTCTGGAAGATGGTCTTTTAGGTGAGATCCAGAATAACGGTGATTTTGCCCGCCCGGCAGCTGGTGCATTCACAGTAGAGCAGAACAAGGAAGGCGAAAATGTTGTTCTGAAGCATGAAAATGCACAGTATCTGGCTGCTATCAAAAATGTTGTGATCAATGACAGCTGGACCGGACTTGCAAAAGACAAGTATACAGTAGATGTTGAAAAGGGAACTTTAACTCTGGATCAGAGCCTGTTCACACCGGGAGAAGAATACAAGATCGCAGTAGAAGCAGACGGATACCAGATGAATGCATTTAAGATTACTTATGATCAGCTTCTGGAAGAGGGACTGACTCTGACTGTGAAGTATCCAGATGGCAAGAATGAGTATGCATCTGATAAGAGAACCTTTGGCAAGATCCAGGGATACTATGTAGACGCAGAAGTAGATGTAACCGGTTCTGAAGGCGGTTTCTTAAAGTATCTGACCTCTGTAGTTTTAGATGAGGATGATACCCTTTATACAAAGGGCTATGAAGGAAGCGATGCAGCATATTATGAGATATCTGCTGACAAGAAGAGCCTGACTATCGGAAACATCAAACCTGGAACACATACACTGACTCTTCGCGCAAAGGGATATGTAGATGCGTTAACAGCACAGATCGTAGTTGCAGAAGGTGTTGACGAGCCTGAGGTTACTTTTGTTCCGGTTGTAAAGAGCCTGGAGTACAAGGAAGCTGGCTTCTTCATGTCTCCTGCCAACTATTACATTACTTTCGAGAATGATACAGATACTGATGCTAAGAAGGTGCTGGCAGATTATCTTGACGCAGTAAAATCTGTTACGGTTGGTGATGTGACTTATACAAAGGCATTACTTGGACTTGGATATAATAATAATGAGTTCGCAGCTTCTGTTGTAGACAGTGGTTACGGTAGCATTAATGACTGCCTGCGTATGACTGTTGATACTGGATTTACAGGTGATACAGTTGAAATTGTTGTTGAGGCAGAGGGATATGATACCATTACTCTTACTGCTGTAAAGAACAGCAATGGCAGATATGTTCTGAAAGATGGTTCCGAAATTGTTCCTCCTGCAGAAGATAAGGATGCTCCAAAGCTTACTGGACAGCTTAATATCCAGCGAGGAAATGAATGGACACTGAAAGGTAATGCAGAGTATCTGAAAGCAATTACTTCTGTTAAGTATGGAGAAGAAGAACTTGACACAACAGTAAATGACACAGAGATTACCATTGATACATCTGAATTACCGGTTGGTACACATAAACTCACAATTGAAGCAGATGGATACAAGAGCCAGGTAATTGAAGTAATTATTGAGTCTGATGGTAATGCCGGAGAAGATGAGGGCGTTGAGGGACTTACCTTTGAGAAAGCTCATGTGAAATATTGGTTTGATGATTATGATACATATCGCTTAACATTTACTGATGAGAAAATTAACGATGTCAGCAGAGATCTTTACTTAAAAGCTATCGATTATATTGAGGTTGGAGATGTAAAATATTCTTATGGTACTCCAGATATTAGCAAAAACTCAAATAAATTTAAGCAGGGTGGCACTAATACAGAAACCGGAGAGCAGGAATATATCGATTTTACAACTGATATTGCTGATTTTGGTACAGACGGTACTCCGGTTAAAGTCACTATTTACTCTACTGCTAAAGCAGACTATGATCCATATGTATTCTATCTGAAAGCAGGCAAATTAGTTGCAGCACCTGGTGAAGATAATTCTGGAGATAATGGAAACGATGAAAGTGATAAGGATATCACTTTTGAAGAAGTTTCAGTAGATAGTTTCCTGGCGAAGTATGAAGCATATCGTTTACTCCTTAAAGTAGACACCATAAACGATATTTCAAGAGATACCTATCTTGGTGCTATAGATTATATAATGGTAGGACAGCATCAGTATGAAAGCTGTAGTTATGGTTCTATATCAGATCAGCAGTTTAAAGTAGGTACAACACCTGAAAGTGATGGTATGGGAAAAGGAAAAGATTACATTGATTTTGCTAAGGATGGTTTCGATGCTTACGAAACAGGTGATCTGATCAAAGTTACTATTTACAGTAAGAAGAGCGAATATGGTTCTTATGTATTCTATGTAAGAGATGGCGAACTGGTAGACCCAACCGAAGCAGAGGAAGAACTTTTAGATGAGCAGGAAATGAAAGAAGAGGCTCAGGAAGAAGTAACTGTTCCTGAAACAAAGGATGAAACAGTTGTTCCGGAAGTTCCGGCTGATAAGGATGCAGAAGAAGTTCCGGCAGAAGATGAAGTAACCGAACCTTCTGAGGAAGATAAGGAAGATACTGCAGAAGAGCCGGCAGAGGATAAGCCAGAGGAAGATGCATCTGAGGATAAGGACTCCGAAGATAAGGATACAGAGGAAACTCCAGCTGAAGAAGATAAAGAAGATGCTTCCGAGGACAATAACTCCGAAGACTCCAATGAAGATGTTTCCGAAGACAATGCAGCTGACGATGTTGCCGAAGATACAGAAGCAACCGAAACAGAAGGAGAAATCTAATTGAAAAAATGGTGTCTGGTGATCTTGGCACTGATGTTATGCGGATGCAGTGCATCTACAAAAACAGCTGAAACAGAGGCGGTCAAAAATGACCGCCCTGTTTTGCGTACAGAGACAGGATCCGAAGAAAAGAACTTTACCGTATTTGCCATGGACACAGTGATGCAGTTCCAGATCTATGGCGGAAATGATGACGTAGAAGAAAAAGTCCGGGGGAAAATAGAAGAACTGGAAGATACACTTTCTGTGACAAAAGAAGGAAGTCCCATGTGGAATTTAAACGAGAAGAAGAATGAGAACTTTGCAGAGGAATTTGCAAATCTGATGCTTCAGTCACTAAAACTTTGCAAAGATACAGACGGTGCCTTAGACATTTCCGCCTATCCCATTGTAAAAGCCTGGGGCTTTACCACAGGTGAACATCGCATCCCCGATGAGGAAGAACGCAAAGCATTAGTCTCCCGCGTAGATTACCGCAAGATCCAGGTAAATGGTAATACTGTATCCATAGAACCGGATATGATGGTAGATTTGGGAAGTGTAGGAAAAGGCTATACAGCAGAGGTCCTGGCAAACCTGATGAAAGAAGAAGGTGTTACTTCTGCTCTTTTCAGTCTGGGAGGAAATATCCAGACAGTAGGTACAAAGTCGGACGGGTCTGACTGGTTCATCGGTATCCGGGCAGCAGAAGAGGACCGTTATCTGGGAGGTGTTTCTGTAACAGATAAGGCGGTGGTTACTTCCGGTGGCTACGAGCGTTATTTCACAGGTGATGACGGTCAGGTCTACTGGCACATTATGGATCCTAAAACCGGTGCTCCGGCTAAAAATGGGCTGGTATCTGTGACCATTATCAGTGACAGCGGTTTCCTCTGTGATGGTCTTTCCACTGCCCTTTTTGTCATGGGTCCGGAAAAAGCGGCTGAACACTGGCGCAGCCACCAGAATTACGAGGCAGTCTTAGAAGATGATAAAGGCCAGATCTATATTACAGAAGGCCTGGAAAACACCTTCAAACCGGTAGATCTTGGCACAGAGCAGGAGATCCAGGTGATCCGCAGATAAAGACGGCTTGTAAAGACAAATGCAGCATGGTATCATGAGTGAAGATATGAATAAAAACACAGATTTTCAGGAAAAAGGCGGACATATTTTATGAACATCCAGATCTTCGGCACAAAAAAGTGCAATGATACAAAGAAAGCAGAACGCTTTTTCAAAGAGCGTGGCATCAAATACCAGTTCATTGACATGAAGGAAAAAGGCATGTCAAAAGGCGAGTTTAACTCCGTTGCCCAGGCAAACGGAGGCCTGGAAAATATGATCAACTGGGATGGGAAAGACAAAGATATTTTGTCCCTGATCAAATATATCGCAGAGGAAGATAAGCTGCAAAAAGTCCTGGAAAATCCCCAGGTGATCAAAACACCGGTGGTCAGAAACGGAAAGCAGTCTACCTTAGGCTATCAGCCGGATGTGTGGAAAAAATGGGAATAGATAGGTAATAGATAAAAATAGCAGAAAAATGCGTATAATAAAAAAGCAGGTCGCAGATATCACATTTTATGGAAATATCCGCGACCTGTTTTATATTTGCTGTGAGAACCAATAATAGGAATAGATCTTACGCGTTCTTCTGTGCGCAGAACTGATCCATTACTTCCACCAGATTTCTGTGGTCTTCCAGATGAGGCAGACCGGAGATCATGGCAACACCGCGGAACTCATCATTTACAATAATTGGAAATCCACCGCCGCAGAATGCATAGTGGGACTCGTCCTGCTGCCAGTTTTCCTTTACACCGTTTAATTCCCGCTCAACAGCTGCACGCAGAGAAGAAGTATGGCAGCGCTCAACCGTGTGCTGCTTGCGGTTCATCCACTGGTTATTGCTTTCGTCTGTTCCCGGAAGGAAGGACTGATACAGGATAATATCATCAAAAACAATACGGATGGCGATTGGCTTTGGAGTGGTCAGACCACGCTCGCGAAGCATGGTTCCCAGTGTGTAAGCATCATTGTAATCAAAAGAAGAAAAGTGGATACGCTCTTCCTGGCTTTTGATCTCTTCTAACATTTTTAAATCGTACATAAGAATACCCTCTCTATACTCATATTTTTCCAGAATTATTATAGCCTTTAAATAGAAATGTGTATAGTAAAAAAATAAAGTCCCCAAAACTGTTTCTAAAACTAACCCTTAGTTAATATTTTCCCTGAAGGAACAGCTGTATAGTTCAGATATACAGAACAATAGGATCAGTTTCATAATTTGTAAGAAAGAGGGAAAATGGATGTTTGGATTGGAAATAGCCACATTGCTATTGGGAATTAGTTTTATTGCAGCAGGCATGATCCAGAGCAGAAAGACGGGGCAGAAAAAATGGCGTATTTTAATGATCATTGGGATCATCCCGGTTCTGGTCAGTGTATTTTTATTGGTCTGCACATTCTGGCTCTTATATGGGATCCAGGTCCAGGAGCCGGTTGCAGGTCCAACAGAAAACGGAAAGATCATTACGGAAAACACAGATGCAGAGCCAGAACCAGGTTCCGGTTCAGATTCCAACATCCCTGGCAGCGACTGGCGCACTTACAGGGCTTATTCCGAAGACCTGCACCTGGATGATACAGGCGCTCTCATTTTCTGCCTTTCCCCATTAGATAATAGAAACGGCTATGCTGTATATGACAGCGCAAACGGTGCCAGAGTAGGAACTCTTTTATGGGGATCAGAAAAAGAAGCGGACTGGCAGGCTAAAGCACAGATGGAAGACTTAGATCATGACGGGATAAAAGAAATCGGCATATCCATGGCAGATGGAGAAATCCTGTGGTACCATTACCGGGAAGGTTTGGAGGATACCTGGCCGGAGAATAAATGTGGTTGTTTTGAAAAAGTTGATTAAAAAATTAACAAAAGAAAAGCCTGTAATTATGGGAAAAACTGTAAAAACTTAAGATTATAAACATTGACATTTCCATACAGAGTGATAAAATATTAACAGAGTTAAACAGAACATATATCTGGAAAGGGGATTTTGGTTATGGCAATGAATATTGATTTTACTGGAAAGACAGTCCTTGTTACAGGTGGTGGACGTGGACTGGGTAAAGAGATGGCACTTCAGTTTGCAGGATGTGGCGCAAACGTATATATTGCAAACCGTAAAGAAGATCAGGGCCTTGCTACTGTAAAAGAGATCGAGGCACTTGGCGTAAAGGGCGGCTTTACAAAATGTGATGTAGCTGTGGAAGAAGACGTTAAGAAGCTGATCGCTGACGCAGCAGCATTTGGCGGCGGAAAGATCGATGTGATCGTAAATGCAGCAGGCGTAATTTCCCTTCAGGATATGATGCATACAACTACAGAAGAGGTTCAGAGACTGTTCAATATCAATGTAGTGGGAACCGTACATATGATCAAACATGGTCTGGCACATCTGGAAGCAAATAAGGGCGGAAACATGATCCTTGTATCCTCTATTGCAGGCAGAGACGGTATGGGAATGCTCCAGACTTACAGCGCATCCAAGGCAGCTGTAACAAGCCTGATGCAGTCCGCAGCAAAACATGCAGCTCCTTACGGAGTCCGTGTAAATGCTATTCTCCCGGGAATTATCCGTACAGCAATGTGGGAAGAGATCCTGGAAGGCATGAACAATGGCTGGGATCCAGAAGTTCATAATGAACTGACTCCTGAGAAACGTGAAGAACTGTGGAATGCTTCCGTTAAGAGCATGATCCCGCTGGGACATGATCAGAAGGAAGAAGATATTGCCTGGGCAACCGTATTCCTTGCAAGTGACTTCGCCCGCGAGATCACAAGCCAGGCACTGTGCATTGATGGTGGTACTACCTCCGGAAGATAATCATATGACATGAATTGAAAAATTTAAATTAAAGAAATAAAGAGATAAAAAGAGCAGCCGCTTTTGGAAAATGAATTCCATTAGCGGCTATTTTTTTAATTCCATTCCTCTGCCAGTAGGAAATCCCGTATGTTGCGGTGTTTAATTCCGTTTCTGCTCATGTCGAATTCATCCAGAGAGACAACATATTTCGGGTAGTTATCACGGATGTTATCATATGCTCCAAACTCACGCTGGATGGTTTCATCGGATGCCAGCAAATAGGTAACCTGAACATACAGTTTTTCCCCGCGTTTGTCGCATACAAAGTCAATTTCCTTGTTTCCGGTTTTGCCTACTGTAACTTTATAGTCCCGGCGCAAAAGTTCCAGATAAAAGATACTTTTGAAAGCATTTCTGGATCGGTTCATCTGGCGCAATGGGGCGATACAGTTCCAGGAACTCTGCAAAGGAGAATGGATAAATAATAAACTCCACATAACGTCCGCCAAGATAAGTGGAAAGCTCACTGGAAAGAAGCTTTGCGTTTGAACCGGTGATATAGATGTCGCAGTCAAGGGATACACGCAGGGAGTTGATACACTTCTCCCAGGCGTCTACCTCTTGGATCTCGTCAAAAAAAAGATAAACCTTTCCTTGTATGGCAGAAGCGCGCCGGAGGATCTCATCATGAAGGGCCTGGGCGGTACAGAGATGGGCGTTGCTCATATTCTCAAAATTGAGGGAAATAAACTGGCTGCCGTCAACGCCGAAAGCCAGCAGTTCCTCTTTGATCAGGTCCAACATGACCGACTTTCCGCAACGTCGAATACCGGTCATCACTTTTATAAACTCCGATCCGATGAACGGACGGATACGGCTCATATACAATTCGCGTTTAATCATGAATTTCATCCCCCCT
>USDN01000028.1 GCA_900553515.1 uncultured Blautia sp.
TAACAGACCCTTATAGGGTCAAAGCAAACCACCGGCTAAGCCGGTGGTCGTGATTGTTGTTTTTATTTTCTGAAAATCCCACAAGAATTATTTTAAGGAAAACATATTTTTTTTTAGTGTCAGTTTGTGTTGAAAAACAAAATCGCTTGTGATACAATCTTGAAGATTTAGGATAAAACAAGAGAAAGGGAGATTGTATGAAAGCATTTCTGATATTAGAAGATGGCCATGTATTTACAGGAACAAGTATTGGCTCTACAAGGGAAGTTATCAGTGAGATCGTTTTTAACACTTCCATGGCAGGTTACCTGGAAGTTATGTCAGACCCAACTTATCTGGGACAGGCAGTTTGTATGACGTATCCGTTAATTGGAAATTACGGAATCTGTTATGAAGACCAGGAATCCAGAAGCACATGGGTTGACGGAGTGATCGTCCGTGAATTATCTCGTATCCCAAGCAACTTCAGATGCGTGGACACAATCCAGCATTTCTTAACAAAACATGATATTCCAGGTATTGCCGGAATTGATACCAGAGCCCTGACCAGAATTTTACGTGAAAAAGGTACCATGAACGGTATGATTACTGTTGAGGAAAATTATGATCTGAACACAATCATCCCACGTTTAAAAGCATATAAAAAAGAAAATGCTGTAGAAACAGTCAGCCGCCGCGAAAAGAAGCTTGTAAAAGGCAATGGAGCAAAGGTTGCACTGATGGACTTTGGAGTAAGAAAAAGTCTTGTGGAGGCTCTTACAGAGAGAGGATGTCAGGTAACCGTATATCCGGCACAGACTTCCGTAGAAACAATTCTGAAAGATGCTCCGGATGGAGTCCTTCTCAGCAATGGTCCTGGGGATCCGAAAGCAAATCCTTCTATTATAGAAGAAATAAAGAAACTTTATGAATCTGAAATTCCTGTTATGGGAATTGGTCTTGGACATCAGCTTATGGCTCTTGCAGCAGGCGGAGACACCCGCAAGATGAAATGCGGACACAGAGGCAGCAACTATCCGGTAAAAGGACTGGAGACAGGAATGACCTATATTTCTTCTCAGAGTCATGGATATGAAGTAGATGCGACTGTACTGGAAGAGAGGAATATTGCGAAAGCTTCTTTTGTAAATGTAAACGATGGCACAAATGAAGGTCTGGACTATATCGGAAAGAAAATCTTTACCGTTCAGTTCCAGCCGGCAGCCAGCGAAGGTGTACAGTATACAAGTTTCTTATATAATAAATTTGTGGAAATGATGGGAGGGAATAAATAATGCCAAAGATAAAAGACATTAAAAAAGTACTTGTTATTGGTTCCGGTCCGATCATTATTGGTCAGGCTGCAGAGTTTGACTATGCGGGAACACAGGCATGCCGTGCTCTCAAAGAAGAGGGAATCGAAGTTGTACTTCTGAACTCCAATCCTGCCACTATCATGACTGATAAAGATATGGCTGACAGGGTATATATCGAACCTCTGACAGTTGAGGTTGTGGAACAGCTGATCATCAAGGAAAAACCGGACAGCGTTCTTCCTACACTGGGCGGACAGGCAGGTCTGAACCTTGCCATGGAGCTTGCTGAAAGTGGATTTTTGAAGGAACATAATGTTCGTCTGATCGGTACTACTCCGGATACTATCAAAAGAGCTGAGGACCGCCAGGCATTTAAAGACACCATGGAAAAAATCAATGAGCCGATTGCAGCGTCCAAAGTAGTGACAACTGTTGAAGACGGTGTGGCATTTACCAATACCATTGGCTATCCGGTTGTTCTTCGTCCGGCATACACACTTGGCGGAAGCGGCGGC
Source organism: uncultured Blautia sp. (assembly GCA_900553515.1). Lineage (GTDB taxonomy): Bacteria > Bacillota > Clostridia > Lachnospirales > Lachnospiraceae > Blautia_A. The sequence continues at coordinate 1,811 of USDN01000028.1, forward strand.
GGTATTGCATACAGCGAGCCTGAGCTGAGAGAAATTCTTGAAAACGGTCTTCGTCTTTCCCGTGTAGGAGAGGTTCTTGTTGAGAGATGTATTTCCGGATGGAAAGAGATTGAATATGAAGTGATCCGTGACCGCGCAGGAAACTGTATTACAGTCTGCAACATGGAAAATGTTGACCCGGTTGGCGTACACACAGGAGACTCTATTGTAGTTGCTCCTACTCAGACACTTGGTGCGAAAGAATGCGATATGCTTCGTACCTCTGCCCTGAACATTATTACAGAGCTGGGTATCACAGGCGGATGTAACGTACAGTTTGCTCTTCATCCGGAAAGCTTTGAATATTGTGTTATTGAGGTAAACCCGCGTCTGAGCCGTTCCTCCGCACTTGCAAGTAAGGCGACAGGATATCCGATTGCAAAGGTAGCATCCAAGATCGCGCTGGGTTATAATCTGGATGAAATTCCAAATGCTGTTACAGGAAACACATTTGCAAGCTTTGAGCCAACAATTGACTACTGTGTAGTAAAGGTTCCGAGACTTCCGTTTGATAAATTTATCACAGCAAAAAGAACTCTGACCACTCAGATGAAAGCAACCGGTGAGGTTATGAGTATCTGTACCAGCTTTGAGGGTGCTTTAATGAAAGCGCTCCGTTCTCTGGAACAGCATGTGGACTGTCTGCAGTCTTACGACTTCAGCGCCCTGACAGAAGAGGAGCTTCTGGAAGAACTGAAGGTTGTGGATGACCGCCGGATCTGGAAGATCGCAGAGGCGATCCGCAAGGGTATTCCGCAGGATTCTATTTATGAAATCACAAAAATCGACCGCTGGTTTATTGACAAGATTGCAGTGATCGTTGAGATGGAAGATGCTTTGCAGCATCAGGAACTGAATGAAGAGCTTCTTCTGGAAGCAAAAAGTATGGAGTTCCCGGATAATGTGATCGCGCGTATGACTGGCAGATCAGAGGATGAGATCAAAGCTATGCGCCAGGAGTATGGAATCAAAGCTGCCTATAAGCTGGTAGATACATGTGCCGGTGAGTTTGAGGCAGCCACACCATATTACTATTCCGTATATGGCGATAAAGAAACAGAAAATGAAGCAGTAGCTACACCGGATAAGAAGAAAGTCCTGGTACTTGGTTCCGGTCCGATCCGTATCGGTCAGGGTATTGAGTTTGACTTCTGCTCTGTACACTGTACATGGGCATTTGCAAAAGAGGGCTATGAGACGATCATTATCAATAACAACCCGGAGACAGTCAGCACAGACTTTGATATTGCCGATAAGCTGTATTTTGAGCCGCTGACTCCTGAGGATGTAGAAAATATCGTAAATATCGAAAAACCAGATGGAGCCGTTGTGCAGTTTGGCGGTCAGACAGCCATCAAGCTGACAGAAGCACTTATAAAGATGGGTGTTAAGATCCTTGGTACATCTGCAGAAGATGTAGATGCGGCAGAAGACCGTGAGCTCTTTGACGGAATTCTTGAGCAGTGCCAGATTCCTAGACCAAAGGGAGATACAGTATTTACTGCAGAAGAGGCGAAAGAGGTTGCCAACAGACTGGGTTATCCGGTACTGGTACGTCCTTCCTATGTTCTTGGCGGACAGGGTATGAGAATTGCAGTCAGTGATGAGGATGTGGAAGAATATATTGGCATTATCAACCAGATCGCACAGGATCATCCGATCCTTGTAGACAAATATCTCATGGGTAAAGAGATTGAGGTAGATGCTGTATGCGACGGTGAAGATATCCTGATTCCTGGTATCATGGAGCATATTGAACGTGCAGGTATCCATTCCGGTGACAGTATTTCTGTATATCCGGCACAGACTATCAGTGAAAAAGCAAAGGAGACTATTGCAGAATATACACGTCGTCTGGCGAAAGCACTCCATGTAGTAGGAATGATTAACATCCAGTTTATTGTCTGCGGTGAAGATGTATATGTGATTGAGGTAAATCCTCGTTCCAGCCGTACCGTTCCTTATATCAGTAAGGTGACAGGCATTCCGATCGTTCCGCTGGCAACAAAGGTGATTCTGGGTTACAAGCTGAAGGATATGGGATATGAGCCTGGACTTCAGGCAGAGGCAAAACATATTGCCATCAAGATGCCGGTATTCTCCTTTGAGAAAATCCGTGGTGCAGATATCAGCCTTGGACCGGAAATGAAATCTACCGGTGAGTGCCTTGGTATTGCGGAAACATTTAACGAAGCTCTCTATAAAGCATTTATCGGAGCTGGTATCAAACTTCCGAAGCACCGCAATATGATCATCACTGTAAAAGAAGAGGATCACCAGGAGGTAGTTCCGATTGCAAAACGTTTTGAGGCTCTTGGTTATCGTATCTATGCTACAAGAGGAACAGCTAAGGTTCTGAAGGAAAACGGTATTAAAGCGATCCGCACCAACAAGCTGGAGCAGCCTGCGCCGAACCTTATGGATCTGATTCTTGGACACAAGATTGATGTGGTCATCGATACTCCGCCTCAGGGTGTTGAGCATCAGAAAGACGGTTTCGTGATTCGAAGAAATGCGATTGAGACAGGCGTCAATGTACTGACCAGTCTGGATACAGCAGAGGCGCTGGTAACAAGCCTTGAAAATACTGACCTGAATAATCTGACACTGATCGACATTGCCACGATCGACAACAGATAATTAAAATACCGGGGGAATTGCTGAAAAAGCAGCTCCTCCGGTTTTTTCTTTACGGAAAAGAAAATCTGTAATATACTTATGGTATCGTCAGTATACAAGGAGAAATGTACCTTGTACACCGGCGCCAGTCTAAATAAAGAAAGGAAATCAAAATGAATATCATTGAATTTTTAAAAGCGGTGTTCCTTGGTATTGTAGAGGGAATCACAGAATGGCTTCCCATCAGCAGTACCGGACATATGATACTCGTTGACGAATTCATCAAACTGGATGTTTCTCATGAATTTAAGGATTTTTTCCTGGTGGTGATCCAGCTGGGAGCCATACTGGCTGTGGTGGTACTTTACTGGAATAAGCTGTGGCCTTTTTATATTCGTCCTGTATCTAAAAAAACACGGATGGCTATTGCAAAGCAGCCGGCTGCTGTACGGGGGCTTATGACTTTTGTAGAAAAGTTCTGTGACAAGGATAAATGGATTCTGTGGTTCAAGATCCTTGTTGCCTGTCTTCCGACTATTGTGATTGCACTTCCTTTTAATGACGTGATAGAAGAAAAGTTTAACAATTATGTGGTTGTTGCCATTGCTCTGATCGTTTATGGTGTGATCTTTATTTTTATTGAAAATTATAACAAAAAAAGACGCCCTGTCTGCAGATCGCTTCAGGATATGAGTTTTAAAACTGCTTTTTTGATCGGTGTGTTCCAGGTTCTTTCAGTGATCCCGGGAACATCCAGATCGGGATCTACCATCATTGGAGGAATCCTGGTGGGAACCTCCAGAACAGTTGCGGCAGAATTTACCTTTTTCCTTGCGATTCCTGTTATGGTGGGAGCAAGCCTTCTCAAACTGGTAAAATTCGGTTTTGCATTTACTTCAAGTGAGATTATGATTCTGATCACAGGTATGGTAGTAGCATTTATCGTATCGATCCTGGCAATCAAATTTCTGATGGGATATATCAAAAAGCATGATTTCAAAGTGTTTGGATGGTACAGGATCGTGCTGGGTATTCTTGTACTGGGATACTTTTTCGGAAAGAATCTTCTGGCATAAGAATGGATAATATTTGGGGGAAAAGCAGGCTGACTGAAAATAAGCAGACAGCAGCCGGAAATGGAGGTACATACTTATGGGAAAATATGTGATGGCAATGGATCAGGGAACAACCAGTTCCCGTTGTATTCTGTTTGACAAGGCAGGAAATATCTGCAGTCTGGCTCAAAAGGAGTTTGCGCAGTATTATCCGAAACCAGGATGGGTAGAACATGATCCCCATGAAATCTGGTCTTCTCAGATGGCAGTAGCTATTGAGGCTATGGGGCGTATTGGGGCAGATGCCGGAGATATTGCAGCGATCGGTATTACCAATCAAAGGGAAACTACCATTGTCTGGGATAAAAGAACAGGGAATCCTGTGTATCCGGCAATCGTCTGGCAGTGCCGCCGTACAGCGGATATGATAGAAGAGCTGGAAAAAGATGGGTTTGCAGATAAGATCAGAGAAAAAACAGGCTTAATTCCGGATGCATATTTTTCAGGTACCAAGATTAAATGGATCCTGGATTATGTAGACGGGGCACGGGAAGCAGCAGAAAGAGGGGAACTTCTTTTTGGAACAGTAGATACCTGGCTGATCTGGAAACTTACCAAGGGTCAGGTCCATGTTACAGATTATACAAATGCTTCCCGTACAATGTTATTTGATATCTATAAAAGACAATGGGATGAGGAGATTCTGGAAAGACTTCAGATTCCCCGATCCATGCTGCCGGAGGTGAAACCCAGCAGCTGTATCTACGGATATACCAATGAGAATCTGATCGGCGGCAGGATCCCTATTTCCGGTGCAGCAGGAGATCAGCAGTCAGCGCTTTTCGGACAGTGCTGCTTCAATGCCGGAGATGTGAAGAATACATATGGAACAGGCTGTTTTCTTCTGATGCATACAGGAGAAACGGCGGTAAGATCAGAAAACGGACTTCTTACTACGATTGCAGTAAATCCCGACGGAACTCCGGGGTATGCTCTGGAGGGAAGCGTGTTTGTAGCAGGTGCTGCTATTCAGTGGCTGCGAGATGAGGTGAAGATTCTGGACAGCGCACCGGAATCAGAATTTTATTGTCTTTCAGTTCCGGATACCAACGGGGTTTATGTGGTACCGGCTTTTACAGGTCTTGGAGCACCTTACTGGGATCAATATGCCAGAGGTGCGATCCTGGGTCTTACCAGAGGCGCAGGAAAAGCACACCTGATAAGGGCTACGGTAGAATCCCTTGCATATCAGGTAACGGATGTGATCCGTGCTATGGAAAGAGATTCCGGCATGAAATTAAATTCTCTCCGTGTAGATGGAGGGGCAAGTGCAAATAATTTCCTGATGCAGTTTCAGTCAGATCTTCTGGACGCCCAGGTGGTACGTCCAAGCTGTATCGAAACTACAGCTCTGGGAGCGGCCTACCTGGCAGGACTTGCAGTAGGCTTTTGGAAAGATGCGGCTGAGATACAGAAAAACTGGAAGCAGGAAAGAGCATTTTCTCCGTCCATTACAGAAGAAAGCAGAAAGAAACTTCTTAAAGGATGGAAAAAAGCAGTTGCCTGTACTTTTCAGTGGGCAAAAGACGAAATATAAGTTTAATGGATCCTGTGGTGACGGATCCGGAAAGGCAGGTTGAATCAACATGAAAAATTCTATGAAAGTGTTATTGACAGTCAGTGCAGCAGTGGTTTTGACTTTTTCAGGCTGCGGCAAGTCTTCTGAGACAGAGCCTGAACCGGCAGCACCTGCCGCGGTACCTACCGCAGCACCTACTGCAGTTCCGATAACGGCCACCCCGGCTCCTACATCTACCCCGGCCCCACGCTCAATTGGAGAAAAGAACCCAAAATCAAAATATGTATATCTGACAAACAATCTGAATACAAGAATCCGGGAATTCTATCTGATGGTATCAGGGGATGAAGACTGGGGAGAAAATCTGATTCCATCTGAAACCTCTGTAAAAAAATCAGAACAGGTACAGCTGTTTTATACACCTGAATCAGAAAACGATGAAAATGAAATGGATTCAGAAGATGAAACTGAGGACAGCAAGATCTTTTATGATATGAAGATTGTAACTGCTGAGGGAGATATTTATGAAATCTACAGTATAGAATTAGGTGATATGGAAAAAGCATCCCTGACTTATGATCAGGAAATGGGGATTGCCTATCTTCGCTATATGAGCCTGGCTGATAAAAAGGAAAAAGATACAAAAGAGAATTCACAGCAGACAGGGGCGTCTGACGATTATTCAGAAGAAGATGATTCCGATGATGAAAGCTCTGACGATGGAAACAGTGACGGCGGAAATTATGATGATGGAAGTTCTGATAATGGAAGCAGTGACGACGGAAGCTATGACGATGGAAACTCCGATAGTGGAAGCAGTGACGACGGAAACTCTGATAGCGGAAATGGCGATGATGGAAGCTCTGATGATGGAAATTATGATGACGGAAGTAGTGATGATGGAAGCTCTGATGATGGAAACTATGATGACGGAAATTACGATGACGGGAGCGATGATGGTATGGTAGATGCCGGAGGCGGAAGTGATGACGGTTATTATGATACGGCAGAGTAAGAACTATAAAATAAATCAAGATTTATAACAAAAAAAGTTCGTATGTTTATGTGATCGTAAAGATGATACACAGGGTATACGAACTTTTTTTAGAAAAGACGGAGTTATAAATATAATATTTCCCCTGTACGGTCAGAGTTACATCCCGATTGAAGCTCCAGAACTGTTTTGAATTCTCTGGAACGGACAATTTCAATCAGAGCTGAAAATCCGGGCTTTTCTATGGAGTCCTTTTCCATTACAAGGAACATGGGGATCTTTTTAACTGGAACAAAATCCAGATCTGTTAATTGAAAAGCAACAGAACCTGAACCAAAGGCGGTATCTGCCTGTTGGCTGATCACTGCATTTGCAGTAGACAGATCTGATACATGTTCTTTCTGATAACCGTTGATCCTTTCTGGAGAAGTATTTGTTTCTTTTAGAAGAATATCCAGATACATTCTTCCTGTACTTCCTTTTTCTCTGTTGGCAAGGGTGATCTCCGGCTGTACCAGATCTTCGGCGGAAAAAACATTCCGGGGATTGCCCTTCCGGACATAAAATCCCAGATCATATTCATAGAGAAGAAGGGCGGCCGTGGAAACTCCGGGAAGGAGAGACGGTATATGTTCGGGAAGAATCCCGGCGGTAGTGGCATGGACTTTCTTAAAATAAAGAGAGTAAATCCCGTTGTAGGTATTCAGATGGGAATGCAGTACCGGAAGACCGGAGGGATGCACGGACATCTGATCGATGAGGTATTCCAGGGCAGGGGATGCCTGACCGCTGATAATAAGGCCACTGGAGTAAAGAAGGTAGTCTCGTTTTAAGAGAGAGCTTTCCGGCTGAAAGTTCGGGAATGGAAGAGACGTATCCTGCAGAGAAGGGGTTCCTTTCTGAAGATACCGGGAAAGCTGCTCTTCACTGATCCGCAGCTGTTTGCCGATTTTGGAGGATTCCAGTTCTCCCCGCTTGACCAGTTCATAGACCGTAGTCTTTTTGACTTTCAGACGTTCTGCTACCTCCTGAGCGGTATATAATTTATTCATCAATTCCTACCATAACATTAGTGGCTTTGATTACTGCATAGGCGTCAGATCCGACTTCAAGACCAAGCTCTTCCACTGCCGCGCAGGATATGGTTGCAACAATGATATTTCCGCCTCCGATATCAATGGAAACAATGGAATTTACAGCTCCGTTGTTGATACTGACGACTTTTCCCTTTAACTGATTTCTTGCGCTTAATTTCATGATTTTTCTCCTTGTTTTTTATTTTTTTTTAGAAAAAATATGATTGATTTTTTTTACTATAGCACAGATGAAATAAATTGACAAGAATAGTGTTCTGATATAAAATGAATAAAACATAACAAAACAGAACTAAAACAGACAAAGGAGAAGGCAAATGAAGAAAAAACTGGCGGTTATTGCACTTGCAGGAATGATGGCGGCAGGATTTACGGCAGGAAATGTACAGGCGGCAGAACCGGGCGGAGAGCTTTATGTTTTTATTGCAGCCAGCCTTGCCAATGCAATGGAAGAAATACAGAAGGATTTTAACCAGAAATATCCGGATGTGGAAATTTTTTATAATGCGGACAGTTCCGGTACTCTTCAGACGCAGATCGAGGAAGGATCCAGATGCGATATCTTTTTTTCGGCAGCAACGAAACAGATGGATGCGCTTGTGGAAGAAAAGCTTGCGAAGGAAGATTCTGTTGTAGATCTTCTGGAAAATAAGGTCGTGCTGATCAAGCTGAAGGATGCTGAAACTGAGGTGACAGGATTTGAGAATATCACAGAGGCTGAAAATCTGGCTCTCGCAGGGGAGGATGTTCCTGTGGGACAGTATGCCAGAGAAATCTTTACCAATCTTGAAATCATGGATCAGGTAGAAGAAATGGAGATCAATGAGGGCAAAAATGTAACGGAGGTTCTGGCGGCAATTACGCAGGGAAGCAATGAGGTTGGGGTCGTATATGCAACAGATGCGGCTTCTGTTGCCGATCAGGTGGAAATTATTGCGGAGGCTCCGGCAGAAGCTCTTGAAACTCCGGTTCTATATCCGGTGGGACTTACAGAAGATCAGGAGGCGTCTTCGGCAGAACAGGAGGCGGCAGAGGTGTTTCTTGAGTATCTCCAGACAGAAGAGGCTATGAAAGTTTTTGAGGAGTATGGATTCAGCCCTTACACTGAGGAAAAGGAAGAGGCTGACGCAGAGGAAACAGCTGAAACCACAGAAGAGGAAGCAGCAGAATAAACGGAGAAAGCTATGGGAGAGTTTATGCGGGAGATTAACTGGTCTCCTCTGTGGATTTCCCTGAAAACAGGCGCGGTGGCTACGGTCATCGCGTTTTTTCTGGGAATCTGGTGTGCCAGAAAAATCATGAAAATGAAACCGGTGTCCAGGGCAGTGCTGGATGGTATTTTAACAATGCCTCTGGTACTGCCTCCGACAGTTGCCGGTTTTTTTCTGCTGATCATTTTCAGTCTCAGGAGACCCTTTGGAAAGTTTCTTCTGGAGAATTTTGATTTTAAGATCGTGCAGACCTGGAAAGGCTGTGTGGTGGCAGCCGCAGTGATCGCCTTTCCTTTAATGTACCGGAATGCAAGGGCGGCCTTTGAACAGGTGGATGTAAACCTGATACATGCAGGTCAGACCCTTGGAATGAGTGACCGTAAGATTTTCTGGAAAGTGATCATGCCCACAGCGGCTCCGGGAATCGCATCCGGTACGGTGCTGGCTTTTGCCAGAGCCATTGGGGAATATGGAGCTACATCCATGCTTGCAGGAAATATCCTGGGCAAGACCAGAACGGTTTCCGTTGCCATTGCCGCAGAGACTGCGGCAGGAAATTATGATGTGGCAGGCTTCTGGGTAGTGGTGATCGTTGCATTGTCTTTTGTGATCGTGGCGCTGATTAATATTGTATCCGGAAGAGGAATGAAGAGCAGAAGATGGATCTGAAAACAGACAAGAGGAAAAAAAAACATGTCCATTTATGTAAATATAGAAAAGAAATTTAAAGGTTTTTCCCTGAAGGTAAAGTTTAATACAGAAAGTGCATCGACAGGTATCCTTGGAGCTTCCGGAAGCGGAAAGAGCATGACGCTCCGCTGTATTGCCGGAATTGAGACTCCGGATCGAGGCGAAATTCTGGTCAATGGAAAAATACTTTTTGATTCAGAGAAAAAGATCAATCTGAAGCCCCGGGAGCGCCATGTGGGGTATCTGTTTCAGAATTATGCGCTTTTTCCGACTATGACGGTTTATGAAAATATAAGCTGCGGCTTTCGCGGCGAAAAAAAACTCCGGGATGAAAGAATCAGAGACTTTATAGACAGATACCATCTGAAGGGACTGGAAAAACACTTGCCTTCTCAGCTTTCCGGAGGGCAGCAGCAGAGAGTGGCTCTGGCAAGAATGATGATCGGCGAACCGGAGGTAATCCTTTTGGACGAGCCTTTTTCTGCTTTGGACGGGTTTCTGAAAGATGTACTCCAGAGAGATATGCAGGATTTTCTGCAGGAATATCAGGGAGACATGCTTATGGTTACCCACAGCCGTGATGAGGCTTTCCGCTTCTGCAGGGAGCTGATGCTTCTGAAAGAGGGAAAGACACTGACTTTCGGAAAGACCAGGGAGCTTTTTGAGCAGCCGGGGCTTGTAGAGGCAGCCCGGCTTACCGGGTGCAAGAATTTCTCCAGAATTGAAAAACTGGGATCCCGGTATCTTTTTGCACTGGACTGGGGGATTTCTCTCAGGACGGAGCAGGAGATTCCGGAAGAAACTTCTTATGTGGCGATCCGTGGACACTGGATTCAGGGAAGGGAATCAGATGGAGAAAACTGCATTCCGTTTCAGCCGGCAGAATATGTGGAAAATACATTTGAGCATCAGTATCTTGTTCAGACTCCCGGAATGGAAAAGGACACCGTGCTGTGGTGGATGTGTCCAAGGGACAGCTTCCGGGAGACAGAAGAGCGGCACCTTCCGGAATATCTGTATCTGCCTCCGGAGCATCTGATGCTACTGAAATAATAAAGCTTATAGAGTAATACATATTGACAAATTCTGGTTTTTTATTGTACTATAATAATGTAGTATAAGATGCGGTGAGGAAAGAAGAAAATGAAATATAATTTATCAGAATCAGAGTATGAGATAATGAAATTCATATGGGAACAGGGGGATAATATCAGTTTTAATGATATTATGGAATATACTCAGAAAAAAGGACATACATGGAAAAAACAGACTGTGCAGACATTTTTGACGCGGTTAATTGATAAGGGAGTATTAAAAGCTGAAAAAGTGGGAAACAAACGATACTATTCACCGTCAACTACAGAAACAGAGCATATTTGTAAGTGGACGCATGAATTTTTGAAAGCAGACTTTGGAGGATCATTGAAAAACTTTATGCTTGCATTTACAGGTGGAAATTCTCTTACAGAAGAAGAGGCCAGGGAACTGCATGAATTTCTGGACGAATAGAAAAGGAAGATGTCGGTGAATAATTTATTATTATTTATGTCTATAAGTGGAACTGTTGCGTTTGGAATGTATTTTCTGTGCAGGAATTTTCTTAAGGAAAAGTTGGCGCCTGGTTACAGATATATACTTTTAAAATTGATTATGTTATTTTACCTGCTTCCTTTTCCTCTGTTAAGCAGTAATATCAGAAAGGCGATTGGAAGGCTGTATGGCAATGAAGCTTTGATAAATGGCTATACTTTTGGGAAAAACTATCGCCATTTAAGCAGAGGCAAGTTTTTTTATATAATAGATAAGCAAACAATGATACCTGATTACAGGGGCATATTTTGGATATGTGTCATTGTATGGGGAGGAATGTGTGCGCTTTATCTCGGGAATTTTGTTTATCACAAAATAAAATTAAAAAAAATAAGACAGTATGCAGTAGGGGAATGTGCTACAGTTGTTCCTTATCTGAATAAAGAGTATGAGATGATTATGCATAAACACAGGGTTAGGATTGTGTTTATGCCAATGCACACAGAAGCTTTTACATATGGATTTTTTTCTTCTGTAATTGCTGTTCCTGTGGATTTAGACAGTGAATCGATATCATATGTTTTAAAGCATGAATTGACGCATATTAGGAGAAGAGATATTTGGATTAATTTTTTTGCATATTTAGCAGTAGCTATTCACTTTTATAATCCATTTATCTATCTGTTCTATAAAGAGATTATGAAAACAGCCGAACTGAGTTGTGATGAACAGACTCTGAAAAATGCGGACAGGGAAGAAAGGGTAAGATATGGACATATGCTGATAGAACAGGCATGCAGGCGGTCAAATAAGTATTTTATAATGGGATTTTCAAAGCAACAAAATAAAGAGATAAAGGAGCGTGTTTCTATGATTAAAACAAAACCAGTAAGGAAATGGTATCTGGCTGCAAGTCTGGCAGTGATTATTTTTCTGTCAGGGACAGTGCCGGTGCTGGGATATGTAATGCCGGAAGCTATCGAGGCAGATACTTATGAGAAGCAAAAGGTTGAGTATATAGAAATCGGAGAAATTGATACAGATTCTTTGGAAGATGAGAAAATGTTTCAAAGTATGGATTCTTATTTTATCACAGAAGGTAATAAGATAATAACTGAGGTTTCCGGTGACGGTATACAAAGGAGAGCGTGCCGTCATAAGTATGAGGCCGCAACACAAAAGATTCATACGAAATTTCAGGCAGGTGGATGCCGGGTAGATATATATTCTGTTAAGAGATGCACCAAATGTGGAGCGATAAAAGACAAGGTAAAAAGTAATTCTATTACATATGAAAAATGTATACATAAAGGATAGCGGCCATGTTGCTCCTTGTACATCGGCACTGATGTTTATCAAGAAAAACAGTCATTTAGGAATAAAATGACTACAAACAAAGGAATGTGTTCTCAATGGTTAAGGGTATAAAATCTTTTGAAGAAAAAAGTCTCAGTATTATTGTAAAATTGAAAGATGTATACAAGGATATTTTTTTACTTTATAGTACTATATAAAAGTAGTACTATAAAATTACAAAAACAATACAACAGAAAAAAATATAAGTAAACGAACCAAAATTATTATTTGACTTCGTATATTAAAATAGAGACCAATATTTTTGGCAATGTAATAATGTCGTGAATTAAATGACATTTATTTTAAAAAGAATGGTTTGTCGAATGTCTTTAAGTAGAAGCACAACATGCCACGGAAGAGTAAACGTAAACGACTAGCAAGTCTAGTGGACTGGTTTTTATGGTTTTGTTTATCTATCAGGGAGGGTTTAATATGCAAAGAAAATTTTATGTTTCTTTTATGTTTTTTTTAATTGTATTATTTACCGGATGTAACAGCCAAACACAAAAAGAGAATTCTAATATTAACAAAGAACTTGTGGTGACTCCGACATCTATACCTGTAAAGAAAAGACCTGCTAAAGTGAATACGCAGGAACTAAAAATTCCACGTACTGAAAAAGAATATAAAGAAAAATTTGGTACGATTGACGAAAGTGGAAATTTTATTCCGCCGAAAGATTCCTACGTGGATAAAGAAACAGGACTCATTTATAATTCTGATGGCGTTATAATTGGTTCAGAATGTACTCCACATCCAGCTAAACCTGGCTCTTTGGGGTGATTTGTACATGGAAGAAGTTATAGTGTGAATACTAATTTTTATTTAGGGAGGAAAGGCAATATGAGAAAAAGAATAAAACGATTAATTGCAGGAATTCTTGTTGTTACTATTTTATCGACGATATCTGTAAGTATCCCTGTTTTTGCCGATAATAGTTCTGCTTCAGAACGTGCTGTAAATCATGTTCCTGGATACTACGCGTGTATGGCGTATGATGTGAATATTAGATCTGGTCCAGGGACTGGATATAGCGTTATAGGAACATTAAACTTTGGAGATACAGTATATGTAACATGGTGCAAGCATGGTTGGGCTAAAATTGCTAGCGGACAATATGTAAGCTCACAGTATCTTTCGGAAGTTATAGAAATGAAACTTTCCTGAAGGATGATTATTTTATAATACAAATAATATTATAATTTTCACACTATAATTTCTTTTATTAAGTAAATTAGAAAAAATCACTCGGTTTTATAAAAAATGAGTGATTTTTTCAGGCGTGCATCGCGGAATACATTTATAAAGGGCGAAAGTCTTTTATCTGTCCTTCTAATATGAGGAAGTTATTCTATGAAACAATTCATCATAAAATCCCGTATGTTTTTTCTCATCTGTTTCATGAGCACAGTGATTCTGACCCTGGCATGTAATGCAATGTTTCCGGATCCGGTAAAGGACTTTGGTCTGCTGTCCGATTCATATCTGACGGTTGAGTTTCAACAGGAACGTCCTGCAGTTGAGGATTTAAACATCTGGGCAGAGAAGAACCAATGTAAGTTGATGACAGGGTATGTGTTTTCAAACGGAAAGACCGCAGTTTTTGATAAAAAGCTGATGAAGTTCCTGGGGATTCATTCATCGGAATGGAAAGAAACCATGAAGGAAAATGTGGCGATTGTAAATGCAGACGCACAGAGGCTATGTTATGACAGAGAGGGACAGACATTTCTTCCATTCAGGGGGACGGATTATCGTGTGATAGGTTTTTTTAATGAGAATAAAGCTGATCCGGAAAATCGAACAGATTACATTCTGAATCAAAATGCGGAAGCTGTGAAAAAAAGCAATTATTATACTTATGTTTTTCTGGATATGAAAAAAGGCTGCACTACAGAGAAGCTGATTAAAAGCTTTCAGAATAATTTTTCATTTTCTGCCATATATCCATGGAGAGGCGGGCTGTCGGGAAGTCTTGATGCAAGACCGGCAGTGGCGCTGATTATAGCAGTCTGTGGATGCATTCTTTGCTTGAACTGTGCAGGTTATTCTGGGGCATGGATCCGTGCGCAGAAAAAAGAATTTGCTGTGCGCAGGCTGGTAGGAGCTTCAGAACGTCAGAATCATATTCTTTTATTGAAACGATTTTACGGGATATGGGCAGGAGCATATATATTGGGGATTATGGTTTCCGGTATTCTTTTGTATATTCTGAGTAAAATAGAAAATTTGCAGTCCACAAGACGGCTTTTGGGAACCTCACTGGATATGCGAGCAGCTGTTCTGGCGGGAAATGCTGTATTTTTAATAGGGTTTGCAGTAACGGAAATATGCAGACTGGGAGAAAAAAGAAGAGAGACTATGCTTGGTTTGCGGAGAGATAAAATATGAATTTCAGGACAAATATTAAGTTAAGTTTTGAACAGTGGAAATTTCGAAAATTACAGTTTATATTTCTGACAGTACAAATCATATTTTCTTTTTTACTGGTGTGTTTTATATTTCAGCAGTTTTTTTCAAATCGCCAGCTAATGTCTCAGATGCAAAAGTATATGGGAAAAGGGGATATCTATGTACTGTGGAACAATAATGAACCGGAATGGGAGCAGGAGTTGGAAAAAGATAAATATAACAGGAAATTTCGCGAATTAATAAATAAAGTCAGAACTACAAATGTGGATATCCTTGTTTTAAATAATGAATATGAAACCTCAATAAAAGAAAAAAGTACAAATCTGCTGTATATTACACCGGATTTTTTTGACCGGTATGGAATTACCGGGGATTTTTCTGATAGAGAAATTCATAAATTGTTTTGTACGCAGTTTGTGGAGAACGTGGAAACTGAAAAAATTCTTCCGGCAATAGCAGGCGCTGATTTTCGGCATGAGTATAAAAAAGGTGATGTAATTCAGGGAGATAGCGGAGAACAGTACAGGATTGTGGGTTTTTTAAAAAAAGGATCTTATTATGCAGTTCCAACCCAGTCAAGAAATCTGGAAAGTATGGATCATGCACTTCTCATGCCGGTCAGGGTGGATCTGTCGGACAATGTAAGTATAATGGAGTATCTGCGATACAGTCAGTTTGCTGTAAAAGACAGAAGTGAACTTCTGGGAATTGAAGATATGAACAGAGAACTGCATCTGATGGATTCATATTTTGTCAGCTACAGATCTCAGCTTCAGATCGTGCAGAATGATATTCTGGAATCAATGATATTATTCGGAGGTTTTGGCAGTGTGCTGTTTGTTTTTTCTATACTGGGGATTTGTGGGATGATTATTCAACTGATCCATGATTATCAATATGAGTATGGGGTGAATCTGCTTTGCGGCGCAGAAATAAAAGATATTTTTATCCGTCTTGTATTTCAGGTGAGTCTGCTCATAGTGACTGGTATTTGTATGGCATTTTTGATGGCGGGAAACAGTCCGGCATTTTGGAGCGTATTTCTTATGGCTGTTGCATGCCTGCTGATGCTGTATTTTTATAGTTGGAAAAAGCTCAATAGAGAAAACGTTATCGTATGTTTGAGGAGTATGGAATGAGTTTACTTATGTTAAAGGAAATAAGCAGAATATATGGGCCTCAGGAAAATCCTGTGATTGGTATTGATAGAGTGACGCTGACGGTTCAGGAAGGAGAAAGTATTGCCGTAATGGGATCTTCCGGATCTGGCAAAAGCACACTTCTCGGTATTCTTGGTACTATTGACAGTCCTACAACGGGAGAATACATGATTCAGGGGAAAGAAATCTCCGGTTTTGGAAGCAGGGAAAAGGCTGTTCTCAGAAATAGATTTTTCGGGTTTGTAACGCAGGATTTTGCATTGATTCCCCATTATACTGTGGAGAGAAATGTTCGGCTTCCTCTGGATTATACGCATATGTCTGGAAAGGAAAAGAAATGCAGAGTGGAAAAAATACTGAGGGAACTTCATATTGGAGATAAGAAAAAAGCTTATCCATCGCAGTTATCCGGAGGTCAGAAACAGAGAGTCGCTATTGCCTGCGCTCTTGTTAATGATGCAAAGGTGCTTCTTTGCGATGAACCGACCGGAGCTCTGGATTCCGCTACATCCTCAGAAATTATGGGGATTTTTGAAGAATTAAACAGGAATGGCAAGACAGTGATTGTTGTAACCCATGATGCAAAAGTAGCCGCATCATGTAAAAGACTTATCTGTATTGAAGATGGCAGGATAAAAAGTGACAGTTTAAGATGATTGTCTATCAGTATGGTAATTTAAAGTTACTGCTTATTTGGGATATTGTCCTGCCAGGTGTTTGGGCGTATACATGACAGTATGTTTTTCTTTATATTTTGAGATACTTGATTTATAATAAAAATATAAAAAGCTGCAGGGGTGGGAGGCTGCAGATATTGATTTCACAGAAGATAAAGATTCCAGGAGTTTCCCGGAATAAAATATACAGGCTGATAACATTTCTTAAAATACATAAGACAAAACCCGAAAGCTGATAATATAAGTTACATAAAGAAAGGAATGTCTTATGGAAAGCAATACTATTTTTGATGATGTGTTCCGGACTATGCTGGAAAAGATGCCGCAGCTGGCAGTGCCGCTGATCAATGAAGTTTTTGGCACTTCCTATCCGGAGGATGTTAAAATCATACAAAAGAGAAATGAACATCAGACACAAAACGGCAGGATAATCACAGATTCCCATTTGCTGATTGCAAATCGGATTTACCATATAGAATGTCAGAGTACAGATGATTCCACTATGATAATCAGAATAATCGAATATGATTTTGCGATCAGCCTGGAAAATGTGCAGAAGGAAAATGGCAGATATCGAATGTATTTTCCACAGTCATGTATCCTGTATCTGCGTGGTACAAAAAAGAAGGATGCGATATCTATGGAGCTTGTGATGCCAAATGGAAATACGGTAGAATATATGGTTCCTGTCGTGCAGGTGGAGAACTTTACCTGTGAAGAAATCCTGCGGAAACATCTGTTGTTTTTATTGCCGTATCATGTAATGAGATATGAAAAAGAAAAGGATCTGGACATAGACAGCAAAAAGCGGAAAGAATTTTTGGACGAGTATAGAAAAATTGAAAAGTATCTGGAAGTGAAATTTCTCGACCATGGAAACGAAAAAGCATACCGGGATATGATCGAGTTGATAACCCGGATCGCAGATTATGTGTTCAGGGACAGAGAAAAAGTAAAGAAAGGATTTGGTGATGTAATGGGCGGAAAGGTATTAGAACTGGAATCCGATAAACTGATTCAGAAAGGAATTGAACAGGGAATCGAACAGGGAATTGCCATGGAACGAAAGAAAACAGAAGCTGCAGAAGCAGAGATTCAGCGTCTGAGGAAACTTCTGGAAGAAAAGAATAACAAACAGTGATCGTGGGTGTCAAAATGATAAAAGTGGGGCGTGTGCCCCACTTTTATCTGTATAGGGAACTGATTTTAATTCAGGTCTCAGTTCCGTCCGTTTTTGTGATAGGTTACATAGCCGCTTACCAGCATGGCAAGTTTAAAGGTCAGGGCATCTTCGAAGGTGCGCAGATCCAGACCGAATTTTTTCTGGATTTTTTCAAAACGGTATACCAAAGTGTTTCTGTGAACATAAAGCTGTCTGGAGGTTTCGGAAAGATTCAGGTTATTCTCAAAGAAAGTGCGGATGATAGCAAGGGTTTCGCTGTCGATGGAATCCAGAGATTCATCTCCAAAGACCTCCTGGATGAACATTTCGCACACAGATACCGGAAGCTGATAGATCAGTCTTCCGATACCCAGCTTCCGATAGCTGAACACGTTTCTTTCGGAATAGAAGATCTTGCCGATCTCCATGGCAGTTCTGGCTTCCTTGTAGGCATTGGAAAGCTGAAGAAGGTCATCGGCAGTGTTGCTGTAGGAAACCCAGGCCTGAGTCATAGCCTCGGCGCCAAGCATATCTACCAGCATATGGGCGATATCCTCCAGATCTTCGTCGGTTTCTGTGGAAGAAAGTTCGCGGATCACGATGATTCCCGAATCATCTACAGAGGTAATAAAATCCCTGGTCCGGGCGGAAAAAATATTTCGTATGGTGGCAAGCGCGTGCTCGTCTCTCTGGCGGCGGGTTTCTACCAGAAAGACAGCTCGTCTTGCGGTAGAAGAGATATGAAGTTTTTTGGCCCGGTTAAAGGCTTCTACCTCTCCGTAGGTTCCAAGAAGGAGCTTCTGCATAAAAACGTTCTTGTCGTTTTTTTCCGCATAGGCTTCCAGAAGACTCTGTACCTGACAGACCGCAAGCTGGCTGATGGTGGAAACGCTTTCTCCGCTTCCCCACACAATGAGGATATAGGCGGGTTTTTCTTTGTGTATGATTTTACAGAGACAGCGGCTGGCATTTGCCATAACCAGAGCGTTTCCGCTGCGGAACTCTTCCAGCTTTGGCTCTGAAGGGAGGGCGCGGGAACAGGTAGTTACAAATGTTTCATTTTCGTTAGTGAGAAGACAGAAATCGAGTCCGCTGATGTTCTTCCAGTCCTCCATATATTTTTGTAAAGTCCGCTGTATCGACATGAGATTATCCCCTTTCTTTCTGTGGTTAGCTGATTTATTGTTCCGGTATCCGGGAGGCGACGTTTTTTTTCGGCGCTTCCGGAGCGGGACCTGTGGAATGACGCTCTATCAGCTGCGCGTGGATAAGGATTGACCCGATGGACACCTGGTTCAGGATGCTGTCCATGGCATAAAATCCGCATTTGCCCAGTATGGTACGATCCTGGCGTACCGTAGTCAGCGGAGGTGAAGTATAAGCGCACAGAGACAGGTCGTCAAATCCGATGATACTGATATCGCCGGGGACGCGGTATCCTAACTGCTGACACTGAACCATGGCGGCGTTGGCAATCTGATCGTGACTGCAGATTATGGCAGTCATTCCCATGTTCAGGAGCCGGGGAAGATGCTTTTCGATGCACTTTGTCACATAGTAGGAAGCGCCTGCGGAGTCCGCTTCTGCCTTCAGGCCGTTTTGTTTCATCGCCTGAAAAAATGCCTTGTGCCGTACCTGCATGATATAGGATCCCAGAGCGCTGCTTAAATATCCGATCTTTTTGTGTCCGAGCTTTTTCAGATGGGACACAGCCAGAGCCATTCCTTCGCTGTTGTCGATTCCGATGGAAGCGATAAAGGGGTTGGCAGGGATATAGTTGTCATAAAGGACGGTAGGGGTATGGCTGGTCCGGAAATCCTTCATCCAGGGATCGTTCAGGGAAAATCCAAGAACGAAAGCCCCTGTATAATCATTTTGCAGCATAAAAACATCATAAGGTGTTTTTTTCTGGAATTTTTCTGTTACAGGAATCACATCTACCACATATCCGGCAGGTTCTGCCATCTGGCGGAAACCGATGATGAAATCATAGCCGAACTGGTGAGGTTCCTCGTATTCCATATTTTCTATGATGATGCAGAAACGCTTTGCATCATTTTTCTGTCTTCGCAGTCGGGTATAGCCCATTTCCACTGCGGTATCTAAAATTGTTTTTCGTAAAGTTTCGCTGATGTCAGGGGCGTTATTGATGGCCTTGGACACGGTTCCCTTGGAAACCCCCAGTCTGTCAGCAATATCCTGTATAGTAGCCATATAAATGCCTTTCCCGGTACGGGCAGAAAGTGCGGTTTGTGCCGTACCTGTATACGTGGTATAGATACTGCTTTTATTATATCGAAACACAGGAAAAAATGCAATTATTTTGCCTGTTTTTGTTTCGTAAAATTGCATTAAAAAGAAAACTGTGTGAAAAATACACAAAAAATAAAAATGAAAAATGTGAAAAACAGAGAAAAAAATATGATATATTGACGTTTTTTAAGGCCTGATGTATATTACAGTTATCGAAACAATACGAAACAAATTAAGGAGAAAGAAAAAATGGGAAAGAGAAGAGCAGCGCTTCTGATGGCAGGTGTTCTTGCTGTAACCGGGTTTGCCGGGTGCGGCGGGGCAGAAAGTCAGGATTCAGAAGCAAAGGAAAAGGTGCGTCTGATGGTCTGGTCCCCTTCGGAGGATCAGTCCAAAGACAGTGGCCAGTGGCTCCAGAACAGCTGTGAGGACTTTGCGGAGCTTCATCCGGAATGGGACATCACGTTTGTGTATGGAATTGCTGACGAGGCAACAGCGGCAAATCAGGTGGCACAGGATCCGGAGGCAAGCGCAGATGTATTTATGTATGCCAACGATACACTGACAATTATGACAGATGCCAATGCACTGGCAAAATTTGGAGGAAAGTATCGGGAAGAGATTGAAACAACCAACTCTCCGGAGGTTCTGGAATCTCTGGTAAAGGATGGAGATCTTTACGGCGTTTCGTTTACCACAAATACCTGGTTTATGTATTATGATAAGAGTGTTTTCTCTGAGGAGGATATTAAAAATCTGGATACCATGCTGGAGAAGGGAACGGTTTCTCTTCCATTTACCAATTCCTGGTATCTTCCGTCTTTCTATATTGGAAACGGCTGTACTCTCTTCGGAGATGGAACAGATGAATCCCAGGGTGTTGATTTTGGCGGAGAAAAAGCGGCAGAGGTAACGGACTATCTGATCGATCTGGCTGCAAATCTGAATTTTGAAATTGATGCAGACGGTTCCGGTCTTGCAGGACTTCGTGATGGAAGCATCAACGCCATCTTCTCCGGTTCCTGGGACGCCAATGCCGTAAAGGAAGCCCTTGGCGAAAATATGGGCGCCGCGGCTCTTCCGACTTATACCTTGAATGGTCAGGAAAAACAGATGACAGCTTATGCCGGATCCAAGGCCATAGGAGTGAACCCTTACAGTAAAAATATGGTAGCGGCAGTAGAGCTTGCTGTTTATCTGGGCTCTGCAGATGCACAGAGATCACATTATGAGCTCAGAAATGTAATTCCATGTAATACAGAGCTTCTGGCAGAGGAAGCGATCGCCAACGATCCGCTGGTATCTGCACAGAACGATACCTTTAACAGTACCTCTATTCTTCAGCCGTTTGTGGCTAAGATGAACAACTGCTGGGTTCCTGTTGAGAACATGGGAAAAGGTATCCGTAACGGAAGCGTGACTCATGAAAATTCCGCACAGCAGACGGAGGATATGAATGAGGCGATGAACAGCGACGGTATTTAAAAGAAGGGGACAGGAAAATGTTGAAATTAATGAAAAAGGAAGACGGGTTTTCCACACCATATACCTGCATGAACGCTATAAAAAAAGGCGGGATTGAGACAAAACTTTCCATGGTACTGATGGGATTCGGAAACTTTGTCCACAAACAGAAGATCAAAGGTCTTTTATATCTGGCAGTAGAAGCCGCATATCTTGTATTTATGCTGATGAACGGCATCGGCTTTCTGAGTATGCTGGGCTCTCTGGGCAGCGTTCCGCAGAAAGAAGTCTGGGATGAGGCAAATCAGGTTTATGTGTACGCACAGGGCGATCAGTCCGTACTGATCCTGCTTTACGGAGTAGCAACGGTTCTTCTGACACTGCTTATGATCTGGATCTGGAGAGGCACTCTTAAAAGCGCTTACAAAGCAGAATGTCTGGACAAAAACGGACAGCATGTGAATACTTTTGCAGAAGATCTGAAATCTCTGCTTCATGAGAATCTTCACAGGCTTCTGATGACTCCGCCTGTGGCAGCTATTTGTATTTTTACGATCCTGCCGCTGATCTTTATGATCTGTATGGCATTTACCAATTACAGTAAGATCGGAAATCATCTGATGCTGTTTGACTGGGTCGGGCTGGAAAACTTCAAGGCCCTGTTTGACTCCAACAGTATTCTGGGAAGCACTTTCTGGTCTGTGCTTGGATGGACGCTGGTCTGGGCATTCTTCGCCACCTTCAGTAACTACATCTTTGGTATGATTCTTGCGATGGTAATCAATCGTAAGGATACAAAAGCCAAGGGATTCTGGAGATTCTGCTTTGTGCTTTCCTGTGCGGTGCCGATGTTCGTATCTCTTCTGATCATGCGTACCATGCTTCAGCCAAACGGTGCGGTTAACGTTCTTCTCAGAAATCTGGGATGGATCGGTGCAGATGCAAGCCTTCCGTTCTTTACAGACCCGACATGGGCAAGAGTGACGGTCATTGTGATTAATATCTGGGTTGGTGTTCCCTATACACTGCTCCAGCTTACCGGGGTTCTTCAGAATATTCCGGAAGAGCTTTATGAGGCGGCAAAAGTGGACGGAGCCAATGCAGTACAGCGATTTTTCAAGATCACACTTCCGTATATGCTGTATGTGACAACACCGTACCTGATCGTGACCTTTACCGGAAACGTCAATAACTTTAATATCATTTATCTTCTTTCAGGCGGAGACCCGGTTACAGATCTGGCGTCTACAGCCGGAAAGACAGATCTTCTGGTTACATGGCTTTATAAGCTGACCATTGATAAACAGTATTACAATATCGGTGCCGTAATCGGTATTCTGACCTTTATCATCCTGGCGGTGGGAGCGCTTCTTACCTATCGCAACAGTAAGTCCTATAAAGAAGGGGGAATTTAAAGATGGCAGCAGCAAAATTTAAGTCAGCAAAAACAAAGCGTTTTGTAAACAATACTATTGTTCATGTAAGTCTGGCAATTCTGGCTTTTATCTGGGTATTCCCTATTATCTGGGTTGTACTTACCAGCTTCCGTGCAGAGAAAGGATCCTATGTATCTACGTTCCTTCCCCGGAGCTATACTCTGGATAACTATGTCAAGCTGTTTACTGATACATCGATTCTGAACTTCCCGAAGATGTTCATGAACACACTGATCATTGCAGTTTTTTCCTGCCTGATCGCCACCTTTTATACACTGGCAGTTTCCTACTGTCTGTCCAGACTGAAATTCAGACTTCGTAAGCCATATATGAACATGGCTATGATACTGGGACTTTTCCCGGGATTTATGTCCATGGTGGCTGTGTACTTTATTTTAAAGGCAGCAGGACTGACGGAGGGAAACCTGATCCGTGTGGCTCTGATTCTGTGCTACTCTGGAGGAGCGGGGCTGGGCTTCCAGATCGCCAAGGGATTTTTCGATACCATTCCCTATGCTGTGGATGAGGCTGCAATTCTGGATGGATGCACCAAATGGCAGGTATTTACAAAAGTAACTTTGCCGTTAAGTAAACCGATCATTGTTTATACCGTGCTTACGGCATTTATGGCTCCATGGCTGGATTTCATCTTTGCAAAAGTTATCTGCCGTGCAAACTCAGACCAGTATACCATTGCCATTGGTCTCTGGAAAATGCTGGAAAAAGAATATATTGACAGCTGGTACACCAGCTTTGCGGCAGGGGCAGTTCTGATCTCCATCCCGATTGCGATCCTGTTCCTGTGTATGCAGAAATATTATGTAGATGGAGTATCCGGCGCAGTAAAAGGCTGATAAAAAGAGGAGAAGAATGAGAACAAGACAGGAATTCAAGAGACTATACAATTCTTCTGAATTTAAAGAAAAATATCTGTACGAAAAAAATGACCTGGGGACTGTATGCACAGAAGAGGGGACTTCCTTCCTTCTGTGGAGCCCTCTGGCAGAGGAGGTAAAGCTCCGTCTTTATAAAGACGGAGAAGCATCTCCCTGCCAGCAGGTCATTTTTATGAAAAAAGAAGAAAAAGGGATCTGGGCATATCGCACAGAACAGAATCTCCATGGAGTATATTACGACTATGAGATCACCATGGAGGGAGAAAAAATAATTACCGGAGATCCTTACGCAAGAGCCTGCGGGATCAATGGCATCCGCAGCATGGCAGTCAATCTGAAAAAAACAGATCCGGAGGGCTGGGAACAGGATGAGTCTCCGGGACATACCCCGGAGAATGTCATTTATGAGCTGCATATAAAGGAATTTTCCTGGGATCCTGCCGGTGGTTTTTCCAGTGAAAACCGCGGAAGATACGGGGCTTTTACACAGGAACATACCACGCTTCATAACGACGGTATCCATCTTACGGGACTGGATTATCTGAAAGAGCTGGGGGTGACCCATGTGCAGCTTATGCCGGCTTACGATTACGGCTCTGTAGATGAAAAAAACGAAAAAGAGTTTAACTGGGGATATGATCCGGTAAACTATAATGTTCCGGAGGGTTCCTATTCTTCGGATCCTGCTCACGGAGAAGTGAGGATCCGGGAATTTAAGGAAATGGTTCAGGCTCTTCACAGGAATGGGTTCCGTGTGATTATGGATGTGGTATATAATCACATGTTTTCTCTGGACAACAGCCTGAACCGGACAGTTCCCTGGTATTATTTCCGTACAGATAAAGACGGGAACATATCAGACGGTTCTGCCTGCGGCAATGATGTGGCAAGCGAACGTCCCATGTGCGGCAGATATATTCTGGAATCTGTTCTTTACTGGATCAGAGAATATCATATTGACGGTTTTCGGTTTGACCTGATGGGGCTTCTGGACACAGAGCTGATGAACCGTATCCGTAAGGAACTGGATGACCGCTACGGAGAGGGTGAGATCCTGATTTATGGAGAACCATGGGCGGCGGACGATACGGCAATGGAAACGCCTGCGCTTCCGGCTCTGAAAAAGAACCTTTCTCTTTTGGACAAAAATGTGGGAATCTTCTGTGACGATACCAGAGACGCCGTCAAAGGCCATGTGTTTGAGGCGGAGATCCCGGGATTTGTCAATGGCGGGAAGGGTCTGGAAGAAAAGATTCTGAAAAGCGTCGCTGCCTGGTGCGGTAAAAAAGGCGCAAAAGCCCCCAGTCAGATTATTACCTATGTGTCTGCACATGACAACTGGACGCTGTGGGATAAGCTGGAAAAAACAATTGCAGATGAAAAAGAGCGGGAGAGAGCAAACCGTATGGCCGCCGCCATATATATGACCTGTCAGGGGAATCTCTTTTTCCTTTCCGGAGAGGAGTTTGCCCGGACAAAAGACGGACATGAGAATACTTATAATGCTTCCATAGAGCTGAACCGGCTGGACTGGCAGCGGGCATATGAATATGAGGGACTGAGAACGTATTATCAGGGGCTGATCGCCCTCAGGAAACAGCTTCCCGGACTGTGCGACAAGTCGGAGAATGCACATCTCCGGATATCCGGTCAGTGGAAACAGAAGGGAGCTGTGGGATTTCTGGTGGATAACCGGGACAAAAACAGTTCTTCTCCGTGGAAAAAGCTGTATTTTATTTATAACAGTACAGAAAAAACGGTGACGAAACAGCTGCCGAAAGGCTCCTGGGAGATTCTTCTGGATGGTGAAAGCAGTCTTTTGTGGAAAAATCCTGAAAAAACAGACAGAGCAGAAGCAGCTCCGGTCAGCGTGCTGGTGCTGGGACAGAGGTAAAAGATTATTATGAAATGGATTTATGGAAAAAATGATTTTAAAACTCCGGAAAGAGGTCAGGAAAACTGTTACCTTCTTACCAATGGTCTGGGAGGCTTTTCCTCCCTTACCATTACCGGCGGCGCGGCGAGAAACGACCATGCGGTTCTGATGGCATGTGTACAGGCGCCCAATCACAGATATCATATGGTTCACCGTCTGAAAGAGGAGCTTTGTCTTGGGGATGAAAACCTGATCCTTTCCTCTCAGGAATTTGCAGACGGACACAGGGAGGAAGGGTATCACTATCTTTCCGCCTTTGTTTTTGAGGACGGTCCGATATGGAAATACCATGTAAACGGAGTGGAGATCCGTAAGGAACTGGGAATGAAGCAGGGAGAAAACACCGTAGCGATCCGGTATCTGATCCGAAACAGAAGCAGACAGCAGGCAGAGCTTCAGGTCACACCTTTTTTTCAGTTTTGTAAAAAAGGAACCCAGCCGGAAAAGGATCAGAAATTTATCCGTACTGAGGGAGCCGTCAGTTCTAATGGAAGGACTCTTTATTTTCATACAAATGGTAAGCTTCGTGACACGGAAGAAGTCTGGGAGACTTATTATTACAGCTATGATGCCTGTGACGGAAGAGATGAGACCGGAACGGCAAGAGCGGATCATCAGATTTCAGTTGTTGTCAGACCGGGCAGAGAGGCGGTTCTGGAGCTTGTCTACTCTATGGAGAATGCGGATCAGGATGCAGAAAGTCTGATCCGGGAAATGCGCGAATATCGTAAAAAACTGGAAAAAAAGGCAGGGCTGAAACATCCTCTTGCCTGTGAGCTGGTAAAGAGTGCGGATCAGTTTGTGTCAAAAAGAGAATCCACAGGAGGAAAGACCATTCTTGCAGGCTATCCGTTCTTTGAGGACTGGGGAAGAGATACCATGATCTCCCTTCCGGGAATCTGCATTTCCACCGGTCAGTATGAGACAGCCAGGGAAATCCTCAGAACTTTTGCAGTCCACGAAAGAAAAGGTCTGATGCCCAATCTTTTTCCGGAAGGAGGAAATGAGCCTCTCTATAATACAGTAGATGCTGCGCTGCTTTTTATAAACTGTGTGTATCTTTATTATAAGGCTTCCGGTGATATGGAATTTGTCAGGGAAATGTATCCGGTGATGGAATGGATTCTGGACAGTTACCGGAAAGGAACGGATTATGGGATCCATATGGACCAAGACGGCCTGATCATGGCCGGAGAGGGTCTGTGGCAGTTAACCTGGATGGATGTCCGTGTGGGAGAAATCCTTCCAACACCCCGGCACGGAAAACCGGTAGAGATCAATGCCTACTGGTATAATGCACTGTGTATTATGGATGCATTTGCAGAGCTTATGGAAAAAGAAGTGGTTTATACACAGTTGAAAGAGCAGGTAAGAGAAGCTTTTGTGGATAAATTCTGGATGGAGAAAAAACATTGTTTAAAAGATCTTGTTTCCGGTACAAAAGCAGACGAGCAGATCCGCTGCAATCAGATCTGGGCAGTTTCTCTTCCTTTTACCATGCTGGATCCGGAAAAAGAGAGACAGGTGGTGGAGACGGTATTTGAAAAGCTTTATACGCCTTATGGTCTCCGTACACTGGAAAAGGAAGATCCGGAATTTCATCCGTTCTATCAGGGCAGAATGGAGGAAAGAGATATGGCGTACCATCAGGGAACGGTATGGACGTTCCCACTGGGAGCCTATTATCTTGCTTATCTGAAAGTAAACGGATTCAGCGGCGAGGCGGAGGACATTGTCCGGGATCAGCTGGAGGTTATGGAAAGCGCTATGCGGGAGGGCTGTATCGGCCAGCTTCCGGAAATCTACGACGGTCTGGATCCGGACAGATCCAAAGGCTGTTTTGCCCAGGCATGGAGTACCGGGGAGATCCTGCGGGTATATGAAGCGCTGGAAAAGGGGGATTTATGAGAGAATCAGGAATTTTAATGCCGTTGTCATCGCTTCCTTCCGGCTCCGGAATCGGAGAAATGGGAGCGGAGACTTTGGAGTTTATCGAGCAGCTGAAAAAAGCAGGAGTAAAGATCTGGCAGATCCTGCCTCTGAATCCTGCGGGGTTTGGAAATTCTCCTTATCAGCCATATTCTTCCTGTGCGGGAGACGAGGCTTATATCAGTCTGGAAAAGCTGTTTATGCAGGGACTGTTGAAAAAAAGACCGGAGAAATACCGGGAAAAAGAGAAGCGTGTAGATTTTGACGGAGTGAGAGAATGGAAAGAGCCGTATCTGCGCGAAGCCTTTGAAAATTTTCAGGAGACAGAAGAATACGGGAGCTTTGCAGAGCAGCCCTGGGTTTATGAGTATGGCATCTTCCGCGCTATGAAAAAGAAAAATCAGAACCGCTGCTGGAATGAATGGAGTGAAGAAGAAAAGAACTGGCCGAAAACAAGACGGCAGGTTCCGGCTTCTGTAGAGGAAGAAGCGCGCTATCAGATGTTTCTTCAGTATGTGTTCTTCTGTCAGTGGATGGAGATCAAAAAAGCTGCTAATGACTCCGGAATCCGGATCATGGGGGACGTGCCCTTTTATGTGGGAATCGATTCTGCCGACGTATGGGCGGGCAGGGAAAATTTCCTGCTGGATCAGGATGGAAGACCGATATTTATAGCAGGAGTACCTCCGGACTATTTCAGTGCTACCGGACAGAGATGGGGAAATCCCATTTATGACTGGGAATATCTGAAGAAAAACCAATATCAGTTCTGGGTGGACCGGATTGGCTACAGCAGCCGGTTATTTGATATGATCCGCATTGACCATTTCCGTGCTTTTGATACCTTTTGGAAGATTCCGGCCGCCTGTCCCACTGCCATTGACGGGCAGTGGGTCGAAGCCCCTGGCTATGAGGTTCTGGATATTCTTACGAATGCGCTTCCGGAGGCAGAGCTTGTGGCAGAGGATCTGGGTGATCTGAGGCCGGAGGTTCTGACTCTGAAGGAGCATTATCACCTGAAGGGGATGAAGGTCCTGGAATTTGTAATGGACACTTCAGGAAAATACGCGAGAGACATATTTCCGGACAGGGAAAATATGATCATCTACACAGGAACCCATGACAACAGTACCCTGATGGAGTGGTACCGGAGTATGAGTACAGCATCCAGAAGAAAGCTGCGTCGTTTTCTGTCCCGTCAGGGGATCCGCAACGGCTCTGTGAAAGACAGACTTCTGGAATATGTGTGGAAAAGCAGAGCAAAATATGCTATTGTTCCTATGGCGGATATTCTTGGCCTGGGAAAAGAGGCGCGGATCAATACTCCGGGTACAGTAGGAAGCCCCAACTGGCAGTGGCGATTGCCGGATATGGACAGAATCGGAAAGGGGCTTTCCAGATATGCAGATCAGATGAGGGAAAGGAAATAGCAGATGGAATTTACCGGTGTTTACCATAAGACTTCGGAACAGATGAGTTATCCTAAAAATCAGAGGGAGCTTATTATCAACATAAAAACAGGCTATGATGTCAGACGGGTCTTTATCCATTATGGGGATCCTTTTGAGGCAGGCATACTGGGCGGAAACGAAAAATGGACAGGTAAAAGGGAGGAGATCTGTTTCAGAAAAAATCTGGAGCATCAGATCTGGTGGACGACAACCCTGACTCCTCCCTATAAGAGATGCAAATATTATTTTGAACTGCAGACGGAAAAAGAAGTCTGGTATTATTTCGAGGACGCTTTCCTGACAGAGGAGCAGCTTCATATGGACGGCAGGATGATGCAGTGTTTTATCGTACCCTGGATGAATCCGGCAGATATCAATGTTACGCCGGACTGGGTAAACGATACGGTCTGGTATCAGATTTTTCCGGATCGCTTCTGCAATGGAACACCGGAAAAAAATACGGAGGAGATTCTTGCCTGGAGAAGCGGGTCGGTTACAAATGCCCAGCGCTTCGGCGGGAATCTTGCCGGGATCCGGCAGCGCCTGGACTACCTCCAGGATCTGGGGATCAATGGAATCTACCTGAATCCGATCCTGAAAGCCGAATCCAACCATAAATACGATACCACAGATTATGAAAAGATCGATCCGGCTTTCGGAGATGAGAAGGAATTTGCCCTTCTGGTAAAAGAAGCTCATGAACATGGAATACATGTTATGGTGGACGCAGTGTTCAATCACTGCGGAAGAAAATTTGCTCCATGGGTGGACGTGCTGGAAAAGGGAAAAGATTCTCCGTATGCTGACTGGTTTATGATCAATGACTGGACAGAGCTTCGCCGAAAGGCAGATACCAGAGACGGAAGGTTTTATTCTTTTGCTTTTGCAGACGGAATGCCCAAGCTGAATACCAACAACGAAAAGGTACAGGAATACTTCTGTGCTTTATGCGAAAGCTGGATCCGGGATTACGATATTGACGGAATCCGATTTGATGTGGGGAATGAGATTTCCCACAGCTTTTTAAAGAAAATGAGGAAGCGGGTAAAGGCTCTGAAGCCGGAGATCTACCTTCTGGGAGAAATCTGGCACGATGCCAGTCAGTGGCTGGCAGGGGACGAGTATGATTCTGTGATGAACTATCCTCTCATGAGCGGTATCCATGACTTTTTTATTGATAAAAAAAGAACCGGTAAAGACTTTGAATATATGATCAACCGCTGTTATACTATGTATATGCAGCAGTGCAACAATGTACTTTTTAATCTTCTGGATTCCCATGATACAGAGCGGCTTATGAACCGTTTTCATGATCTGGATATTTTTTATCAGCAGCTTGCCCTGCTTTTTACCATGCCGGGAAGTCCCTGCATTTATTATGGGACGGAGATTGCTATGGAAGGCGGTTTTGATCCGGACTGCAGAAGGTGCATGCCCTGGGAAGAACTGGATAAGGAGGAGAATCAGGGCAGGATTCGCGAAATAAAAAAACTGATCGTTCTCCGAAGATCGGATCCGGCATGCAGAAGTCTGTATTTCCATTTTCCGGGAAAGCATGCAGAAACCCGGTGTGTGGAATATGTGAAGCTGGATGATCAGGGAAACAGGATCCAGGTGATCCTGAACTGTACGGAAAATGTGGTCGATATTCCGGAGGAAGGGGAAATCCTTTTTTCCAGAGGCTATAAAAACAGTACATTGTACAAAAACGGTACTTTGATACGAAGAATTTAACAGGAGGACATGTCGATGAATCAGAAAAAATGGTGGCAGGATTCTGTTGTATATCAGATTTATCCCAGAAGTTTTCAGGACAGCAACGGGGACGGAATCGGAGATATCCGGGGAATCATCAAAAGACTGGATTATTTGGAGGAACTGGGCATAGATGCCGTGTGGCTGTCTCCGGTGTGCCGGTCCCCTCAGGATGATAACGGGTATGATATTTCCGATTATCAGGATATCGATCCTATGTTTGGAAGCCTGGAGGATATGGAAGAGCTGATTGCAGAAGCGAAAAAAAGAAATATCAGAATCATTATGGATCTTGTATTGAATCATTCTTCTGATGAACACCGCTGGTTCCGGGAAGCCAGGAAAGACAAAAATAATCCCTTCCATGACTATTATGTATGGCGCGACGGGGAAGAGGGCGTATATCCCAATGATATGAAATCGTTATTTGGCGGTCCGGCATGGGAGTGGGTTCCGGAATTAAAACAGTATTATTTTCACCAGTTTTCTGTGAAACAGCCAGATCTGAACTGGGAAAATCCGGCTGTCCGCAGAGAAATTTATGATATGATCCTGTGGTGGATGGATAAAGGAGTGGGCGGTTTCCGTCTGGATGTCATCGATCAGATCGCCAAGGATCCCGAGCGTAAAATTACGAACAACGGACCAAGACTGCATGAATTTATTCGGGAATTAAGCCGGGAAACTTTTCAGAAGGGAGACCTGATCACAGTAGGAGAGGCCTGGGGCGCTGATATTGAAAGAGCGAAGCTTTACAGCAACCCTGATGGAAGTGAGTTTTCCATGGTGTTCCAGTTTGAACATATGATGCTGGATCAGGAGCAGGGAAAAGAAAAATGGGATCTCAGCCCCCTGCCGTTTGTGAAACTGAAAAAATGCCTTGCGAAATGGCAGCAGGAGCTTCATGAATGTGGATGGAACAGCCTTTTCTGGGATAACCATGATCTTCCGAGAATCGTATCCCGCTGGGGAAATGACAGGGAATATCGTGCAGAATCTGCAAAAATGCTGGCAACGATCCTCCATGGAATGGAAGGCACTCCTTATATTTATCAGGGAGAAGAGCTGGGTATGACAAATGTCCGTTTTGACAGCATTGAAAAGTATCAGGACATAGAAACTCTGAATATGTATCAGGAAAGAATGGAAAAAGGCTATGACAGACAGGATATCATGGAATCCATATATGCCAAAGGCCGGGATAATGCAAGAACACCCATGCAGTGGGACGGAAGCCGGAATGCCGGATTTACGGAAGGTACACCATGGATCGGTGTAAATTCCAACTATACGGAGATCAATGCAGAACAGCAGCTTCAGGATAAAGACTCTGTATTCCGTTATTACCAGAAGCTGATCCGTCTCCGCAAAGAGCATGAGATATTTGTAAAAGGAGATTTTACTCTGCTTCTTCCAGAGGATGAAAGTATTTTTGCCTATGTAAGGGAATATCAGGGACAGAAGCTCCTGGTTGCGGCAAACTTTACAGATCAGGAGGTTTCCTTTGAGATTTCAGAACAGTGGAAAGAAGCAAAGACACTGATCCATAATTATAAAGAAGAAGCTTCAGGAAGAAAACTGCGGCCGTATGAAGCCTTCATAAAATTACTTTAAATTTGTGTTTGTGGGGAGAGGCGGAATATGATTTTTTGCCTGTAAAGGATATGCAGGATCAGAGAAATCTGCCACAGAAGCTAGTTCGCGATTTGGAAAGTTCTATGTTTCTGCTTCTTTGCAAAATACACTTCCTCTGATGCCGAACTCGTCTTCGACTCAGACAGCAGCATCAGAGGAAGCAAAGCAAAGTCGCAGAAGACAAGAACTTTTGACCAAAT
>USDN01000029.1 GCA_900553515.1 uncultured Blautia sp.
GAGGATAACTGACAATGAAACAACAGATTTACAATACTGCACTTTATCTTAGGTTAAGCCGAGATGATGAATTACAGGGCGAAAGTTCCAGCATTACCACACAGAGAAGTATGTTGCGTTTATATGCAAAAGAACATCATTTGAATGTTATTGATGACGGCTGGTAGGGAACAAATTTTGAAAGATCGAGTTTTTAATGAATGGGTGGTTAGAGATACAAGCCGTAAAGTAAAAACTGCATTTAAGACAAAATTTGCAGAGGGTGCGTATTATGGCGTTTATTAGATTATTGAAAAAATCTTTTCTTTAGCCTGTCAAGGTTACAGTAGTGCAAAAATTACAAAGTAGTTAAGAGCAGAAGAAGTTCCTGTACCTGCATGGCTGAATTTCACAAGATACGGGATATTTGCAAATATTTTGAAGGACAGCCCGACAGTAAGCATTATGGATGGACGATTGCACAAGTCAAAAGGATATGGAAATGTGAGGTCTATGCTGTTTGGAATGGTTGCAGTATGGGGCTAAGGCGGTACAGCAGGACGAAGAAAAGGTATGAAGACAGAGCCTGAGAGAAGAATTAAGCAAAATGGAAGAGAAGATGACAGGTGTTGAAAAGTGGATTAATCTAATCAAAGAATATTTTGTACCAAAGGATCTGAAAGCATCGTTATTAAATGCAATGATAGAAAAAAGCCCATTCACGAAGCAACAACGAATGAGGATATGAAAGAATAGATATACTACCGATTTATTGGAAAAGCAGACTGATAATGAGGGCTTATATCTTTAACCAAGGAAAAGCGGCAGGTCCTGTCCTGAAACAAAACTTTCCAAAAAAATTAAAAGCTATATGTTATAATTATCATCAGGAAAAGATGGAAGAGCAGATTAGTTCAGTCTTTGAGGAAAAAGGAGGACAACATGGTAACGATCAATCAGGAAAAATGTATTGGCTGTGGACTTTGTGCTGCTGACTGCAGTGTCGGCAGCATCATGATCAAAGATAAAAAGGCAGTGATCAAAAACGATTGCTTTCACTGCGGCCATTGCGTGGCAATCTGCCCGTCAGGGGCAGTATCCATACCGGAATACGATATGGATGACGTGGAAGAATATGAGAAGGAAAGTTTTTGTCTGGAACCGGAAAAGCTGCTGCACAGCATTAAATTCCGTCGGAGTGTCCGCAGCTATAAGCCGGTAAAGGTGCAGAGAGAAGAACTGGAAAAGCTTCTTCAGGCAGGAAGATATACGGCTACGGCCAAGAATAACCAGGACTGCTATTTTGTATTTGTTCAGGATGAGTTGGACAGTCTGAAAGAGATGGTCTGGGAGTACATTGATGAAATAGAGAAAAGGGAAGGGCGGAACATCGCAAGAGAGATGCTTCCTTATGTTGCTTTTAACAGAAGAAGGAAAAAAGATCCAAAGGATGATTATTTATTCCGGAATGCGCCGGTGGTGCTTTTTATTACTTCTGACTGGCCTCTGGATGCAGGCCTTGCGGCTCAGAATATAGAAAATATGGCGGTTTCTTCAGGATTGGGCGTTTTATATAATGGATATCTGGCAAGGATTGCAGAAGCAAACGAGGAGCTGAAGCAGTGGCTGGATATAAAGGGAAAGACGATTAAGGCATGTATGCTGCTGGGATATCCGGAAAGAATCTATGCCAGAACAGCGCCAAGAAAAGAGGCAAATGTGATCTGGAAATAAAAAGGAGACGGACTTATGAGCAAGATCAGAAACGAAGCAAAGATCAAAAATAAAATAATCACCGCCGTAAGAGAACAGCTGGAACATCGCGCTTTATGGCTGTATCTTCTTAGAGATGAAGCTGCAAAAAGAGGGATTGATCCAAATGAATTTTCCAGCGCTGCAATTCGTAGATGCGGGCTGATACAGGGAAAAAATCTGGTAAAAAAGGGAAAGACAAAAAGTCTGAGAGGACTGAAAAAAACGTTGTTTACGAAGCCTGCGCAGTGGGTTTTTGAAATGAAGGTGCTTGAAAGCACAGATGAGAAACTGTCGTTGGATTTCCACTACTGTCCTCTGGTAAAGGCATGGCAGAAGGCCGGCTGTACAGATGAGGAGATCGCGCAGCTATGTGACATTGCCATGTGCGGCGATCACGGGATCGGAGAAAGATATGACAGTGTTCTGGATCTGCCGAAATGCATTGCAAAAGGGGACGACATCTGTGCGTTAAGATATCACAAAAAATAAAAGATCAGGGAGGATTATACTTATGAGCAGAAAAGTAAAATGGGGAGTTTTAAGTACGGCAGATATTGCAAAGCGCTGCACTATACCGGGAATGCAAAAAGCGGAGAACTGTTGTCTGTATGGGATTGCGGGACGTTCAAAGGAAAAAGTGGATCAGTACAAAGAAACATTTGGTTTTGAAAAAGCGTATTATTCTATGGATGAAATGCTGGATGATCCAGAAATCGAAGCAGTTTATATTCCGCTTCCGAATACCTTACATAAAGAATGGGTATTAAAGGCCGCTGCCAGAGGAAAACATATTTTGTGTGAAAAGCCTTTATCAGGAACCGAGGCAGATGTAAAGGAAATGATCGACGCTTGTGATAAAGCCGGAGTTTTATTTATGGAAGCTTTTGCGTATTTACACAGTCCTCTGATCACTTCCGTAAAAGAAACACTGGATTCAGGAATCATTGGTGATCTTTCTTTTATGGAGTCTGTTTTTATCACTCCAGGATATGCGCCGGATAATATCCGTGTCCGTCGTGAGACATTAGGCGGCTCTGTTTATGATCTGGGCTGCTATTGTACCAGCCTGATGCTGACTTTATTTGGAGAAGAGCCAAAAGAAGTCAAGGCAATCGGTCATTTTACCGATCAGCACATTGATGATTTTGCTTCTGCATATTTTC
The DNA here is from genome assembly GCA_900553515.1 of uncultured Blautia sp. GTDB lineage: Bacteria > Bacillota > Clostridia > Lachnospirales > Lachnospiraceae > Blautia_A. Next base: position 2,898 of record USDN01000029.1, read on the forward strand.
ATTTTGATGAAAACCGCAGAGCCTGCATGGTATCCGGTATGTGTTCTGCACAGCGGGGAGACCGGTTCTTCCTTTACGGAACAGAAGGAACCATTGAAGCGCCTATTCCTTTTAATGCAGACGGAGACCTGACTTATTATGTGAAAAAGGGAGAGGACTGTCAGGAGGTTCACGTTAGTGTCAGGGATAATTACTGCCTGGAGGTAGAGCAGCTTGGAAATTGTATCCTGAACGGAGAACAGCCCCATGTGACTCATGAATTTTCTTTACAGAATGCCCGGGTGATGGACAAAATTTTAAAAGAGATCGGGTATTGATCCATATTTGAGGGGGAAAGTTTTGCGCAGAATACATTTGAAACAAGTAATAATCCTCAGCTGGCAGGAAAAGACAAACAGCTGTGGCTTTCTAATTATCGCATCGTAGAAACTCAGAGTTTAAGAAAACTTTTGAAAAGAAGATAAAAATTTAAACGGAGAAGACCAAATCAGAACCAACCAAATATAGTAGATAGTGTATGTCGGTCGACTGATTCTGAAAAAATCGGTCGACTGTTTTTGTATATTGATAAAAAACAAAAAACATGATAAATTAAAATTGTAACATAAAAAAAGTTATAAATTTAAAAATGGTGATTATGATGAAAGCGTTCTTAGAAAAAGCATTACAACAGAATGTTATAATAAAAGAAAATGAGAGAATATTCGAAAAACTACCATTGGCATACCGTGGAAGATATGACATCTTTATAGTTGAAACTAATGGAGTGGAATGGACAGCTATACACCCAAAAAACGAGACTGGACTTGTTATGCTCCGGAAGGATAGAGCAAGAGTTGAAAAGACAGCAGGACTAAACTGTGCGATATTTCTTGATCGAGCGACTTTTTATGTTAAAGAAAAGTTAATGGAAGAGGGCATTCCTTTTGTGATAGATGGAAAACAGCTATTTCTTCCATTTATAGGCTATCTGCTCAGTAATGCAAATGAGAGAGAATTGGCGCCGGTACATTTGATTTCATTTTTGACACAGAAAATGTTGTTGGTAGCAATTTATGAAAGATGGAATAATGTAAAGGTTTCTGAAGCAGCAGAACGAGTAGGGGTATCACGAATGTCTGCAAGCAGATGCTTTGATGAACTGGAATACCTTAATATTGATGTGCTGAGTATGAAAGGGAAATCCAGAGTGATTACGATGCCGGAAGATTTGAAGAAATTTTGGAATCAAAATGTAGGTGTATTAAGAAATCCTGTGATTCAAAGATTTGTTCTTAACGAGAATATGAGACTTGAGAAAAAGGCGGGTATTTCAGCTTTATGTGAGTATTCATTATTGTCTGATAACGAGTATCCTACTTATGCAGTGACTAAGAAAGAATTAAAAGACAGCGGGGTTAAAACAGCAAGACAAGTCAGAATGTCAGAAGAAATTGGTTGTGTCGTTTTAGAACTTGGTTATTTCATTGAATTTGACGGTAAAGAAATGCAGGATCCATTGAGCGTAATGTTATCAATGACAAGAGAAGAAAAACAGGACGAAAGAATAAATATTTCAATTAATGAGATGCTGGAGGAGCATGTATGGTCAAGGGATTAGATATATTTCGTAGGTATTTTACAGATTATGAAGAGCAGTATGTCCTGATTGGTGGGGCTGCATGTGATATTGTGTTTGAAAGTAATGAGGTGGATTTCAGAGCAACAAGAGATCTTGATATAGTTTTGATTATTGAAGCACTGACTCCGAAATTTGCAGAAAGATTCTGGGATTTTATTGTAGCTGGAAGATATCGTAACAAAACAACGAATGGCGGAAAACCTCAGTTTTACAGATTTGATAAGCCAGAAGAGAATTCGTTTCCGAAAATGATTGAGGTGTTTTGCAGAAGTGACTTCAAATTGGAGAATGCAGAGGGAATAATACCGATTCATATTGATGATGAGATTTCCAGTTTGTCTGCAATTCTTCTGGATGATGACTATTACAAAGTGCTTTTGGATGGAAAAGTTGTGAGAAATGGACTCTCTGTTCTCAGACCAGAATATATTATTCTTTTCAAGGCAAAAGCATATCTTGATTTGAAGGAAAGAAAAGAAACTGGAGGAACTGTTGATTCCAACGACATAAAAAAACATAAGAAAGATATTTTGCGTATTGCAGCAGACCTTATGTTGGAGAAAGTAATAGATTTGCCTGTATCTGTGAATGAGGATATACATATGTTTATTGACTCATTAGAAAAAGAACCATTTGATCAGAATTCTTTGAAAATGTATGGATTAAAAAATGATGATGTTGTAGGTTTGTTAAATCAAGTGTTTGTGTAAAAGCTGATAAGAAAAATCGCTGGGTCTGAACGAATCCTCCCTGATTATTATAGGGAGACCGTTACAGATCCAGCGGTTTTTGTTTATAAAATTTTATACAGGCAGATTATTTTATGGGAGTCAGGACCATACTGGATTCATTAGGAATATCTGCACCCAGTTTGACTTTCCGTTAGAGCGATAAAATCCGACACAAAGGTGGGTAAAAGAGGGATTCAGGATATTTGCCCTGTGTCCGGGACTGTTCATCCAGAGATTCATAACTCCCTGAGGAGTGGAAGCACGGGAATATCCTGCAGCGATATTTTCACCTGATGCCCATGAACGGATATTATATTCGGAAAGTACGGAAAAATAGAAGCTGCCATCTGGTCGGATGTGATTGAACTTCTGATTGATCTCTTTGGCTCGTTTCATGGCTGCTTTATCTCCTGGTACATATGCCTTAAGCAATGGAAGTCCTGCTTTTTTACGTTCTTTATTTACAAGACTGAGAACCTGGGATGCCATTCGGGAAGCTTCCGACTGGATACGGACAGTAACTTTACAGGTTGCCTTTTTTCCAGATCCGTCTCTGGCAGAAACAGTGATGACAGTAGTTCCATTAGATACTGCAGTAACTTTACCCGAACTGTTTACAGTGGCTGCTTTTGGATTGGAGCTTTTCCATGTGACGGATCTGTTTGTGGCATTACGGGGTAAAACAGACGCGGATAGACGGTAACTGCTGCCTTTTTTGTTAAAGGACAGAGAGGTACGGTTCAGTTTTATCTGGCTGACCCGCAGCGGCACAGTAACAGTCTTTCCCCTTTTGTCGTAAGGACCCTGTTTACGGGAATATTTGTTATATCCACGGACCACATAAGTGTATTTTTTTCCGCCTGTCAGAGGACATTTGGCCGTGGAAATATGTGTATAAGAGGTTCCAGTCGTAGAAGAGATATATTTCCATGACCGGGCACCGTACTGTTTATAGTAAATACGATAGCCGGTTGCCCGGGCTGTTTTTTTCCAGGAGAGAGTTACTTTTCTGGAAGGCGAGGCGGAAATTTTGGTAATGGTCACTTTTGCCGGAACTGCAGAACTGGAAGCTGCGGATACACTGACAGGGCTCAGCATAGAAACAAACAGGATCATGCTGCATAAGACTGCTATCCATCTTTTTTTCTTTTTCATAGATTTTTTCCTCCGTATCATTTGATTTTCGACAAATATAGAGAATTTATGATTATAGTATACAATAAAATATATGTTTTGTCTTTATTTTATGTTTAAAAGTATGATTTTTGAAGAGAAACCGATTACGAATCATGATGGATATGTTATAATAAACCAAATGCAGAAAACGAGAGGAGAAGCTTCATGAGTGAAGTGCTGAAAAGGATATTCGGTCCGATGTCTCCGGAGCAGGAGGAAAGATATGCTTTATTTTGTGGTCAGCGAATCCTGAAATATAACAGATATTTTCTGTTTATGATTGCAGGAATACAGATTTATAATATAGGATATGCACTGGTGTATACGAAGGGAAAGCTTCACACAACTGCCAGTCGTGTGTATTTTACGTTATATATGATTTTACTGCTGACAACAGTGGCTGGAATATTTTTGATTCGTTATATAAAAAATCATTCTGAGAAGTATGCAGGAAAGGCATTGGATTTCCAAAGATTATTTGCTGTTTTTCTTATTGTCTGGAGTGCTGTTGTTACAATTTATGATCAGAGAGTCTCTAAGAATATTAGTGTCTATCTGATCGTAACACTTACAACAGCTATTGTTGTTTATTTTACTCCTGTACAGACAATGGTTTTGTATGGGGGGATTCTGATCCTGATGTATTTTATGCTTCCTGTATTTCAGAAAATTCCCACAGACAATTACGGTAACTATGTGAATATTACTATTATGACCATAATGGCGATCTTTATCTGTGTTTATCGGAATGTCCTGGAAAGACAGAGATATTTTGATCAGGAAACAATTATGGAACAGAATCGTCTTTTGCTTGATTATGCTACCAGAGATGCTCTTACAAGATTGAGAAACCGCAGGTTTCTGGAGGAAAAAGCAGAGGATCTGTATCAGCAGTGTGTAACGGAAGATCAGCCTATGACGATTATGATGATTGATATAGATCATTTTAAACACTATAATGATACATATGGACATCAGCAGGGGGATGAATGCCTGCGCCGCGTGGCATGGAGGCTGGAACAGGAACTGGATCTCAAAAGAGAATACATGATCCGCTATGGAGGAGAAGAATTTCTTTATATAGGAATTGGGGTGGATAAAAATTCCGGAATAAAAAAAGGAAACTGCTTTAATCAGGTGATTAGGGATCTTGTGATTGGGTTTTCTGATGAGGATTCCTGCAGTGTTACAGTCAGTATTGGGATATATACGGGATATCCTGCACAGGGACAGTCTTGGAAAACATATATTTCCTGTGCGGATCAGGCTCTTTATCAGGCAAAAAATACGGGAAGAGATAAATGCGTGATGATAGATGATGTAAAATAAAGAAAATAAAAAATCCTGACTGCAATGGCTGCAGCCGGGATTCTTTTGTTAGAAATATTGAAGTTATTCTTTTTTATCTAAATTTTTCATTGCTGTGGACAGCATCAGCTTGATCCGGTTCAGCTGGTTTACTTCACTTGCTCCGGGATCGTAGTCAATGGCTACGATATTGGCGCCCGGATGGGTACGGCGTATCTCCTTGATTACGCCCTTGCCTACGATATGGTTGGGCAGGCATCCGAAAGGCTGGATGCAGACGATATTTGGCACTCCGCCTTTGATCAGCTCCAGCATTTCTCCTGTAAGGAACCACCCTTCTCCGGTCTGATTGCCTGGAGAGACGATCGGCTCAGCCATTCTGGCAAGATCACGGATGTCTGCCGCAGGTGAAAAATGACGGCTCTGTTCCAGTGCTTCATTGGCTGCTTTTCTCAGCCAGTCAATGGCCTTGATTCCCCAGTTGGCAACATCGGCTTTGGATTTTTTGAAGCCAAGGTACTCCGATTTAAAATTCTGATTGAAGAAGCAGTAGCTGATGAAATCAATAAGATCCGGGCAGACCGCTTCAGCGCCTTCTTCCTCCAGAAGCTCTGCAAGATGGTTGTTGGCAGCAGGAAGGAACTTGACAAGGATTTCTCCTACAATTCCCACGCGGGGTTTGCGCTGACCGGTAATAGGGATCATATCAAAATCATGGACCATTTCTCTGCACAGCTTTTTAAAGTGTACGTGACTGACGCTTCCGCTCTGGATAAAGGCAATGGCTCTCTGTTCCCAGATTTTATGCTTCCGGTTTACAATTCCCTTTTCCTGTTCGTAAGGACGCATACGGTAAACGCATTTCATCAGGATATCTCCAAATACAGCGCCGTAGCAGATCTTTTTCACAAGAGGAAGCGTAAGCTTAAAACCGGGATTGCTTTCCAGTCCGCTTAAATTCAGAGAAATTACAGGGATCTGTTCCATTCCGGCTTTTTTCAGGGCACGGCGGATAAAAGCAATGTAGTTGGAGGCACGGCAGCCGCCGCCGGTCTGGCTCATAATTACCGCTGTTTTGTTCAGGTCATACCTGCCGGATAACAATGCGTCCATGATCTGTCCGACAACAATCAGGGATGGGTAGCAGGCGTCATTATTGACATATTTCAGTCCCACGTCCACAGCTTCTCTGTTGTCGCTTGGCAGCACTTCAAAATTATAGCCACAGGTATTAAAAGCGGCCTGAATGATATTAAAATGGAATGGAGACATCTGTGGGCAGAGGATGGTGTAATCCTTTTTCATTTCTCTGGTAAAAACAACTTTTTCTATAGAAGCTGGCTGGATCTCTCGTTTTTTGTGCTGCTTTTCCTTGGCGCGAAGAGCAGCCAGAAGGGAGCGGATACGGATACGGGCAGCTCCAAGATTGTTTACCTCATCAATCTTCAGACAGGTATAGATCTTGCCGCTTCCATCCAGAATCTCATATACCTCATCTGTAGTAACTGCGTCCAGACCGCATCCGAAGGAATTCAGCTGGATCAGATCCAGATCCTCCCGTGTTTTTACAAAGCTCGCAGCTGCATAAAGACGAGAATGGTACATCCATTGGTCGTTGACGCGGATAGGCCGCTCAATTTTTGCCAGATGGGAGATGGAATCTTCTGTAAGGACCGCCAGACCGTAGCTGTTAATCAGATCCGGGATCCCGTGGTGGATTTCCGGATCGATATGGTAGGGGCGGCCTGCAAGGACAATTCCCCGGCGTCCTGTTTCCTTAAGGTAGGCGAGAGTTTCTTCGCCTTTTTTCTCGATGTCGCTTCTTGCGGCAGAAAGCTCTTCCCAGGCCGCATGGGCAGCCTCATGTACCTCTTTTGCAGGAAGTTCCGGAAATACCTGTACAAGACGGTCAGTCAGAACCGCTTCCGAAGTAAAGGCCAGGAAAGGATTACGGAAATCAATATCCGGGTCATGGAGTTCATCCACATTGTTTTTGATATTTTCTGCATAGGAGGTAACGATAGGGCAGTTATAGTGGTTTACCGCATCTGGAAATTCATTTCTTTCATAAGGGATGCAGGGATAAAAAATAAATTTGATCCCCTTTTTCAAAAGCCAGGTCACATGTCCGTGAACCATTTTTGCAGGATAACATTCTGATTCGCTGGGGATGGATTCAATTCCCAGTTCATAGATCTTCCTGGTAGATGTAGGAGAAAGCACCACTTCGTAGTTCAGTTTTGTGAAGAAGGTGAACCAGAAGGGATAGTTCTCAAACATGTTCAGTACCCGGGGAATTCCGACCTTCCCACGGGAGGCCCGGTCAGGGGAAAGCGGTTCATAAGAGAAAATTCTCTTATACTTGTATTCATACAGGTTTGGTACATGATCTTTATTTTTTTCTTTGCCAATGCCTCGCTCACAACGGTTTCCGCTGACAAACTGACGGCCGCCGCTGAACTTGTTGATGGTAAGGCGGCAGTTGTTGGTACAGCCGCGGCAGTTTGCCATGGAGGTACTGTATTTCAGGGCGTTGATCTTGTCAATAGAGAGCATGGAGGTCTCTTTGCCTTCTTCGTATCTTTCTCTGGCAATCAGCGCTGCGCCAAAGGCGCCCATGATCCCGGCAATGTCAGGACGGATTGCCTGACAGTTGGCAATCTTTTCAAAACTTCTCAGAACTGCGTCATTATAAAAGGTTCCGCCCTGAACGACAATGTGTTTTCCAAGTTCAGAGGCATCAGAAACCTTGATTACCTTGTAGAGCGCATTTTTGATTACGGAGTAAGCCAGTCCGGCGGAAATGTCGGAAACCTCTGCTCCTTCTTTCTGAGCCTGTTTTACCTTGGAATTCATAAAGACCGTACATCTTGTACCAAGATCGATGGGATGTTCGGCAAAAAGAGCAGCTTTTGCAAAATCCTGCACGCTGTAGTTCAGAGACTTTGCAAAGGTTTCGATAAAGGACCCGCAGCCGGAGGAGCAGGCCTCATTGAGCTGAACACTGTCTACGGTCTGATTTTTGATCTTGATGCATTTCATATCCTGACCGCCGATATCCAGAATGCAGTCTACTTCCGGATCAAAGAATGCGGCGGCATAGTAGTGGGAAACCGTTTCTACCTCCCCCTCATCCAGAAGGAGGGCTGCCTTGATCAGAGCCTCGCCGTAGCCTGTGGAACATGCATAGGCAATATGGGCGCCTTCCGGCATCTGAGAATAAATTTCCTGGATGGAACGAATGGCAGTTTTTAGAGGACTTCCGTTATTGCTGCTGTAAAAGGAATAAAGGAGACTGCCGTCTTCCCCTACAAGGGCTGTTTTTGTAGTCGTGCTTCCTGCATCAATGCCCAGATAACAGTTTCCCTGATAAGAAGAAAGATCTCCGGTAGAAACCTTATAGGAACTCTGACGCTGTGCAAATTCCCGGTAGTCTTCCTGTGAGGAAAAAAGAGGTTCCATACGTTCCACCTCAAAGTCCAGAGTAATGGAATTACGGAGTCGGTCTTTCAGGTCTGTAAGAGAGACGGAAACCTCTTCTTTGGCATTCAGTGCAGATCCGATCGCTGCAAAAAGATGAGAATTTTCCGGGACAATGGTATGCTCCCCGTCCAGTTTCAGTGTACGGATAAAGGCTGCCTTCAGTTCGGACAGAAAATGGAGAGGGCCTCCAAGGAACGCCACATGTCCCCGGATGGGCTTTCCACAGGCAAGACCGGAAATGGTCTGGTTTACTACTGCCTGAAAAATAGAGGCAGAAAGATCTTCCTTTGTGGCGCCTTCATTAATCAGCGGCTGGATGTCTGTTTTGGCAAAAACACCGCAGCGGGCGGCAATGGGATAAAGAGCTTTGTAATTTTTAGCATATTCATTCAGACCCGGAGCGTCAGTCTGCAGAAGGGATGCCATCTGATCGATAAAGGATCCGGTTCCTCCTGCGCAGATCCCGTTCATACGCTGTTCGATATTTCCGTCTTCAAAATAAATGATTTTGGCATCTTCACCGCCCAGTTCTATGGCAACATCGGTCTGTGGGGCGATTTTCTGAAGAGAGGAGGAAACGGCGATTACTTCCTGAACAAAAGGAATTTCCAGATGGTTGGCAAGGGTCAGACCTCCGGATCCGGTAATCACCGGATGGAGTGTAAGTTCACCAAGCTTCTGGTATGCTTTCTGGAGGAGATCAGCGAGAGTTTCCTGTATATTGGCAAAGTGTCTCTCGTAGTCGGCAAACAGCAGGGTGTCTTTTTCATCAAGAATCGCGATCTTTACGGTAGTAGATCCGATATCAATTCCCAATGTATATGTACTCATAAAGTGTGAATCAGCCTCCTAATCTTGTATCAGTTTCGTTGTATTGTATGTATTCTTTCTTATTAAAAGTATGTCAAAACATAAAGATTCCGTAACATTATACGACAAAGTTTTTAAAATGACAATGCACAACTTTCACAATTTGTAAGGGAAAAATAAGGAAGAAAATCAGAATATGGATGAAAAAAATCAAATTTATTTTATGAAAGAAAAACGGGAAGGCGTCTGTGAGAAGTGAAAATCCCTTTCCGGATGCTTTACATTTGGCAAAATTCCAGTTATACTGGAGTACAAATGAATTTCAGAGAGGGAAAAATATGGCAGAATATAAATTACTGAAAACAGAGGGGCGTGCCAAGAGAGCGGAGTTCCATACGGTCCACGGTACCATCCAGACTCCTGTATTTATGAACGTGGGAACGATTGGAGCCATCAAAGGAGCAGTTTCTACCATGGATCTTCATGAGATCGGTACTCAGGTAGAACTTTCCAATACCTACCATCTTCATGTACGTCCGGGAGATAAGGTGGTGAAACAACTGGGAGGACTTCATAAATTTATGGTGTGGGATAAGCCTATCCTTACCGATTCCGGTGGGTTTCAGGTTTTTTCTCTGGCAAAGCTCCGCAAGATCAAAGAGGAAGGGGTACATTTCCAGTCCCACATTGACGGACATAAGATCTTTATGGGACCGGAGGAAAGCATGCAGATCCAGTCGAACCTTGCTTCTACCATCGCAATGGCCTTTGACGAATGTCCAAGCAGTGTGGCGGACCGGGATTATGTGCAGAAGTCTGTAGAACGAACTACCCGCTGGCTTGCCCGGTGCAAAAAAGAGATGGAGCGGCTGAACAGTCTGCCGGATACCATTAATAAAAATCAGCTTCTTTTTGGCATCAACCAGGGCGCCATTTATGAGGATATCCGTATCCAGCATGCCAAAGAGATCGCAAAAATGGATCTGGACGGCTATGCGGTGGGAGGACTTGCAGTAGGAGAAACCCATGAGGAAATGTATCGGATCCTGGATGCAGTGGTGCCTTACCTGCCGCAGGATAAACCGACATATCTGATGGGTGTGGGAACCCCGGCCAATATTCTGGAAGGAGTAGAACGTGGCGTGGATTTCTTTGACTGCGTATACCCCAGCAGAAACGGACGCCACGGTCATGTGTATACCAACCATGGGAAGATGAACATGTTCAACGCCAAATACGAACTGGACACCAGACCTATTGAGGAGGGATGCCAGTGTCCTGCCTGCCGTCATTACAGCAGAGCCTATATCCGACATCTTCTGAAAGCAAAAGAGATGCTGGGAATGCGCCTTTGTGTGCTTCATAATCTCTATTTCTACAATCATATGATGGAAGAGATCAGAGACGCCCTGGATGCAGGAAATTTTGCAGAATATAAGAAGATGCGTCTGGAAGGCTTCCAGAGGGGTGAATAAATTGTGAAAAAATTGCGCAAGCGCAGAAAAAACCATAAAAACACTTGAACAAAATTCTATTTTTGTGTATGATGGGTTATAATGCCTGCGGGCAGGAAACGACAGCTAGGAAACAGGAGGAAACAAAATGGAAGCAAATGGAGCTGCAAGTATGGGCATGATGATCATATGGATGGTACTGATCTTTGGTATCATGTACTTCCTGATGATCCGTCCTCAGAAAAAAGAGCAGAAAAGAATTCAGACCATGCTGAACAACATGGAAGTAGGCGACAGTGTTGTTACAACAAGCGGATTTTACGGTGTAGTGATCGATATGACAGAAGAAGACGTGATCGTAGAATTCGGAAACAACAAAAACTGCCGTATCCCTATGAGAAAACAGGCGATCGCAGAAGTTGAGAAAGCGGAACAGGCTGCTCAGTAATGAATGAAAGATAGGTGCTGCATATGCAGCACTTATTTTTTTTGTACAACACCGCTTGGTTCAAAAAAATAGAAAATTATATGAAAAAAACCTGAAAACAGAGGAAGCTGAAGAGATATAGTCAGAATGACGTACGTTTGGCTGTCAACAGCATACAATTTTTCACTTTAACAGGTTGAAATCTTTCGCAAAGTGCGTTATTATAGTAACAATCCAATTTGAAAGGAATCTGCGGGGTGTTTTCCTGCAGAAAGAGGAAAAAGAAAATGGAATATAAGATCGCATTGATTCCCGGTGACGGGATCGGACCGGAAATCGTGAGAGAGGCCAGAAAAGTTCTGGATGCCGTCAGCGCCAGATTCGGTCATACATTTAGTTATTCAGAAGTTCTTCTTGGGGGCGCATCTATTGATGTACACGGCGTTCCGCTTACGGAGGAGGCTGTGGACACAGCCAAAGCATCTGATGCAGTTCTGATGGGCTCTATTGGAGGGGATGCAAAGACTTCTCCCTGGTATCAGCTGGAACCATCCAAACGTCCGGAAGCAGGACTTCTGGCTATCCGTAAGGCACTGAACCTTTTTGCAAATCTTCGGCCCGCTTATCTCTATCAGGAGCTGAAAGGGGCGTGTCCTCTGAAGGAAGAGATCATAGGGGAAGGATTTGATATGATCATTGTCAGAGAACTGACAGGCGGTCTTTATTTTGGAGAACGTAAAACAACAGAGGAAAATGGCATAAAAACAGCAGTGGATACACTTTCCTATAATGAAAACGAAATCCGCCGTATTGCAGTAAAGGCTTTTGATATTGCCATGAAGAGAAAGGAAAAAGTTACAAGCGTGGATAAAGCTAATGTACTTGATTCCTCCCGTCTGTGGAGAAGTGTAGTGGAAAAAGTGGCAGAAGATTATCCGGAAGTAACGCTGGAACACATGCTGGTTGACAATTGTGCCATGCAGCTGGTACACGATCCGGCACAGTTTGACGTGATCCTGACAGAAAATATGTTTGGCGACATTTTATCAGATGAGGCAAGTATGGTAACCGGATCCATTGGAATGTTGTCTTCGGCAAGTCTGAATGATACAAAATTCGGTCTTTATGAACCAAGTCATGGATCAGCTCCTGATATTGCAGGACAGAATAAGGCCAATCCGATCGCTACCATTCTTTCGGCAGCAATGATGCTCCGCTATTCTCTTGACCTTGATAAAGAGGCAGATGCAGTGGAAGCGGCAGTACAGAAAGTTCTGGCAGACGGCTGGCGTACAGGAGATATCATGAGCGAAGGCTGCAGGCTCGCAGGTACGGAACAGATGGGCGACCTGATCGCAGCAGCAGTATAAAAACAGATTTACCGGCAGGCTGACCGGATACCGGCAGAGGCCTTACAATACAGAAGGGAGAGACAAAAATGAGAAGTGATGCAGTAAAAAAAGGCTCACAGCAGGCGCCGCACAGGTCCCTGTTTAACGCCCTTGGATTTACAAAAGAAGAGATGGAGCGTCCCATGGTGGGAATTGTTAGCTCCTATAATGAAATTGTTCCCGGACATATGAATCTGGATAAGATCGTGGATGCAGTGAAGCAGGGAGTGGCTATGGCAGGCGGAACCCCTGTTGTATTTCCGGCTATTGCCGTCTGTGACGGTATTGCAATGGGGCATACAGGAATGAAATACTCTCTGGTAACCAGAGATCTGATTGCGGATTCTACAGAGGCTATGGCAATGGCTCATCAGTTTGATGCTCTTGTTATGGTTCCGAACTGTGATAAAAATGTTCCGGGGCTTCTGATGGCTGCAGCAAGGATCAATGTCCCTACAATATTTGTCAGCGGCGGTCCGATGATGGCAGGTCATATCCATGGACATAAGACAAGTCTTTCCAGTATGTTTGAGGCGGTAGGAGCCTATGCGGCAGGAAATATCACAGAGGATGAACTGACAGAATACGAAAATAAAACCTGTCCTACCTGTGGATCCTGTTCCGGTATGTACACCGCCAATTCTATGAACTGTCTCACTGAAGTGCTTGGAATGGGACTTCGGGGAAACGGAACGATCCCGGCTGTATATTCAGAACGTATCCGTCTGGCAAAACATGCGGGAATGCAGGTAATGGAGCTGTACAGACAGAATATCCGCCCGAGAGACATCATGACCGAAAAGGCAGTTCTGAATGCACTTACCGTAGATATGGCTCTGGGATGTTCTACAAACAGTATGCTTCATCTCCCGGCGATCGCTCATGAGATCGGCATGGATTTTGATATCAGCTTTGCAAATGAGATCAGTGAAAAAACACCGAATCTTTGTCACCTTGCTCCGGCAGGTCCGACTTACATGGAAGATCTGAATGAGGCCGGCGGTGTTTATGCAGTTATGAACGAGCTGAATAAAAAAGGACTTCTCCATACAGACTGTATGACCGTAACCGGAAAAACAGTAGGAGAAAATATCCAAAATTGTATAAATCTGGATCCGCAGGTTATCCGTCCCATCGATGCTCCGTACAGCCGGACAGGCGGTCTTGCAGTCCTGAAAGGAAATCTGGCTCCGGATGGAGGCGTGGTAAAACGTTCCGCAGTGGTGGAAGAAATGATGGTTCATGAGGGACCTGCCAGAGTCTTTGACTGTGAGGAAGATGCCATTGAAGCCATCAAAGGCGGAAAGATCGTTTCCGGTGATGTGGTAGTGATCCGATATGAGGGACCAAAAGGAGGTCCGGGAATGAGAGAAATGCTGAATCCTACTTCTGCCATTGCAGGAATGGGACTGGGGTCTTCGGTGGCTCTTATTACAGACGGCCGGTTCAGCGGAGCATCCAGAGGGGCATCTATTGGTCATGTTTCTCCGGAAGCGGCAGTAGGCGGACCGATCGCGCTGATCGAAGAAGGAGATATCATCAGTATTGATATTCCGGGTCTGAAACTGGAAGTAAAGGTTTCTGATGAGGAAATGGCAGCAAGAAAAGCAAAATGGCAGCCAAGAGAGCCGAAGGTGACAACCGGCTATCTGGCAAGATATGCAGCTATGGTAACTTCCGGCAACAGAGGAGCGATCCTGGAAGTGCCGAAGGCGAAATAAAGGGGAATAAGGAGGAGCAACTATGCAGATGACAGGTGCGGAGATCATTATAGAATGTCTGAAGGAGCAGGGCGTGGATACTGTTTTTGGCTATCCAGGCGGAGCAATCCTGAACGTCTATGATGCACTTTATAAATACAAGGACGACATCCATCACATTTTGACTTCCCATGAACAGGGAGCTGCCCATGCGGCAGACGGTTATGCCCGTGCAACCGGAAAAGTAGGTGTATGCATGGCAACCTCAGGACCGGGAGCGACCAATCTGGTAACAGGAATTGCCACAGCCATGATGGATTCAGTGCCGGTGGTAGCCATTACTGCCAATGTAGGCAAACCTCTTCTTGGCAAGGATTCTTTTCAGGAAGTGGATATTGCAGGTATTGTAATGCCGATCACGAAACACAGCTATATTGTGAAAGATATTGAAAAACTTGCAGATACCATCCGCAAAGCTTTTTATATTGCAAAAAGCGGACGTCCCGGACCGGTACTGGTAGATGTGACAAAGGATGTAACAGGAGCTCTTTATGAGTATTCTCCCCGTCGGCCGGCTACAGTGAACCGTGAGACCAGCGAAATCCATAAAACAGATGTAGAGACCGCAGTCAAAATGATCCAGGAGGCAGAAAAGCCGTTTATTTTTGTTGGAGGCGGTGCAGTGATCTCAGGAGCGTCCAAAGAGATCACAGAGCTTTCTCACAGGATCCAGGCTCCGGTATGTGACAGTCTTATGGGAAAAGGAGGATTTTCCGGAGAAGATCCCTATTATACAGGAATGCTCGGAATGCATGGAACAAAGACTTCCAATCTGGGCGTCAGCCAGTGTGACCTCCTTATTGTTCTGGGAGCACGTTTCAGCGACCGTGTAACAGGAAATGTTAAGACTTTTGCAAATAAGGCAAAAATTTTACAGGTAGATATCGATGCGGCTGAAATCAACAAAAACGTGCTGGTAGACGCTTATATTGAGGGCGATATAAAAGAAGTTCTCCGCAGACTCCTTGAGGAGATACCGGAAAAGAAACATCCGAAGTGGATGGAACATATCCAGGAAATGAAAGCAAAATATCCGCTGAATTATGACCATACGCAGCTTACCGGTCCTTATATAATAGAGAAGCTTTATGAGCTGACAAATGGCGATGCGATTATTACCACAGACGTGGGACAGCATCAGATGTGGGCAGCTCAGTATTATAAATACAAAGAACCGAGAACATTTCTGAGTTCCGGAGGCCTGGGAACCATGGGATACGGACTTGGCGCGGCCATCGGAGCAAAAATGGGAAGACCGGACAAAACTGTGGTAAATATCGCAGGAGACGGCTGCTTCCGAATGAATATGAATGAGATTGCAACAGCAGTGCGCTGTGGAAAGCCGCTTGTACAGATCGTCCTGAACAACCATGTTCTGGGAATGGTACGCCAGTGGCAGACTTTGTTCTACGATCACAGATATTCACATACTGTATTAAATGATGCAGTGGATTTTGTGAAGATCTCCGAAGGTATGGGAGCGAAAGCGATCCGCGTCACCAAAATGGAAGAGGTAGAGCCGGCTCTTAAAGAGGCTCTGGCTTCAGACGGACCTGTGGTTCTGGACTGCTGGATCGACCAGGATCTGAGCGTATTTCCAATGGTACCTGCCGGTGCAAGCATTGATGATGTCTTTGATGAGGAGGATATGAAAAAATGAGCAGAGTTTACAATTTTTCCGCAGGTCCGGCCGTACTGCCGGAACCTGTACTGAAAGAAGTGGCAGAAGAGATGATGAACTATCAGGGCAGCGGCATGTCTGTTATGGAGATGAGCCACAGAAGCCCTGAATTCCAGAAGATCATTGACGATGCTGAACAGGATCTCCGTGATCTGATGAACATTCCGGATAATTATAAGGTTCTTTTTCTGCAGGGCGGAGCTTCTCAGCAGTTTGCCATGATTCCCATGAACCTGATGAAAAATGGAGTGGCTGATTATATCGTAACAGGACAGTGGGCAAAAAAAGCTTATCAGGAAGCGCAGAAATATGGAAAAGTCAATAAAATCGCTTCTTCGGAAGACAAAACCTTTTCCTATATTCCAGACTGCAGCGATCTGGAGATCAGCCCGGATGCAGATTATGTGTATATCTGCGAAAATAACACGATTTATGGAACAAAATACAAAACTCTTCCCAATACAAAGGGGAAGACCCTGGTTGCAGACGTTTCTTCCTGCTTCCTGTCTGAACCGGTAGACGTAAGTAAATACGGAATTATTTATGGCGGTGTACAGAAGAATATCGGACCGGCAGGCATGGTTATTGTGATCATCCGTGAAGATCTGATCACAGAGGATGTGCTTCCGGGAACACCTGCCATGCTTACATATAAGACTCATGCAGACGCAGGTTCTCTTTATAATACGCCAAATGCTTACTGCATTTATGTATGCGGAAAGGTCTTTAAATGGCTGAAATCCATGGGAGGCCTTGAAGAAATGAAAAAAAGAAATGAGGAAAAGGCAAAGATCCTCTATGATTTCCTGGATGAGAGCAAACTCTTTAAAGGAACAGTAGAGCCGGATTCCCGTTCTCTTATGAATGTACCTTTTGTGACCGGAGATAAAGACCTGGATGCCAAATTTGTAAAAGAAGCCAAGGCAGCAGGACTTGTAAACCTGAAAGGCCACAGAACTGTCGGCGGTATGCGCGCAAGCATCTACAACGCAATGCCAAAGGAAGGTGTAGAAGCTCTGGTTGCATTTATGAAAAAATTTGAGGAGGAGAATGCGTAATGTATCAGTATCATTGCCTGAATCCCATTGCAGAAAGAGGACTGGGCTTATTTAGTGAAGATTATAAAAAAACAGACGATATAAATGAGGCGGATGCCGTTCTGGTAAGAAGCGCCAAAATGCATGATATGGAGCTTTCTGAAAGTGTAAAAGCCATTGCCCGTGCAGGCGCCGGAGTAAATAATATTCCGGTAGCAGAATGCGCGGAAAAAGGAATTGTTGTATTCAATACTCCCGGCGCCAATGCAAATGGTGTCAAAGAGCTTGTTCTTGCAGGAATGCTTCTTGCTTCCCGCGATATTGTAGGCGGTATTGAGTGGGTGGCAGATCAGAAGGATAATGAAAATATTGATAAGCTGGCTGAAAAACAGAAAAAGCAGTTTGCAGGCTGTGAGATCAGCGGTAAGAAGCTGGGAATCATTGGTCTTGGCGCGATCGGCGCCCTTGTTGCAAATTCTGCAACACATCTGGGAATGGAGGTTTACGGATATGATCCTTATATTTCCATTGACGCTGCGTGGAATCTTTCCAGGACTATCAAACACAGCAAATCTCTGGATGAGATTTACAGTCAGTGCGATTATATTACGATCCATGTTCCGCTCCTTGACAGCACCAGAAAGATGATTAACAAAGAAGCCTTTGATAAGATGAAAGACGGCGTAGTCCTTCTGAACTTTGCAAGAGATCTTCTGGTTGATGAGGAAGCTCTGATTGAAGCCATTGAAAGCGGTAAAGTCAAGAAGTATGTTACCGATTTTGCAAATCCGCTTGTAGCAGGCCGCGAGGGAATTCTGGTAACGCCTCATCTGGGCGCGTCTACAGAGGAATCAGAAGAAAACTGTGCAGTTATGGCAGTAAAAGAACTGAGAAACTTTCTGGAAAACGGCAACATCAAAAATTCCGTCAACTTCCCGGACTGCGACATGGGAACCTGTGTGGCTGTGGGACGTATTGCCATCTGCCACAAGAATATCCCGAATATGATCAGTCAGGTGACTCAGATTCTTGGCGCCGAAGGTCTGAACATTGCAGATATGACAAACAAAAGTAAAGGCGAATTTGCCTATACGCTTATTGATCTGGAAAGCACTGCTTCCAGAGAAGCGCTGGCAGCACTTCAGGCAGTAGACGGCGTATCCAAGGTACGTGTGATCAAATAAAAAGTAAAAACTCCCGGTCGGTCAGATATATGACCTGTCGGGAGTTTTTTATGGAAAAACAAATTTCTGATGGAATATTTACTGTCTGGAGGAGATAAATTCCAGAACTTCTTTTTTGGAAGGCATAACCCGGAGAGCGCCTTTTCTGGTGGTGATCAGGGAAGCTGCAGCATTGGCAAAGGTCAGAAGCTCTTTCAGATTTTCTTCTGTAAGATCCTCAAGTCCATGCTCCAGAACATAGTTCAGACTGCTTGCGCAGAAGGTATCGCCTGCTCCGGTGGTTTCAATGGTGTTTTCCTGAAGGAAAGGAGCCACTTCCACACGCATGTCTTTATAATAAGCACGGCTTCCATCTTTGCCCATTGTGATCAGAACAAGCGGAATGTTATATTTTTCACGGATAAGAGCGGCGCCTTTGTCATAATCTGTAGTACCAAAAAGGAATTCTACTTCATTGTCAGAAATTTTCAGGACATCGCATTTGGTCATTCCATATTCGATTTCTTTTCGTGCATCTTCCAGAGAGTTCCAGAGAGGCGGGCGAAGATTCGGATCAAAGGTAATGATACATCCGGCCTCTTTTGCCAGTTCGATGGCATGACGGGTAGCTTCTCTGACGCCTTCATGGGTAGAGGAAAGGGTACCGAAGTGGAAAATCCGGGAAGACTGGATCAGTTCTTTCTGTACTTCTTCTTTTGTAAGCATCATATCAGCGCCGGGATCACGGTAAAAAGAGAAATCTCTGTCTCCGTCCGGATAGGTATGTACAAATGCAAGCGTTGTGTGATATTTTTTGTCCATGATCAGATTTCGCGTGTCGATCCCGACCTCTTCTACCGCTTTTTTCAGCTGGTTTCCGAACATGTCAGCGCCTACTTTGCCGATAAACGCAGTTTTTTTGCCCAGCTTCTGGAGCATGGCAAGAACGTTGCAGGGAGCGCCGCCAGGATTAGCTTCCATCATAGGATTTCCCTGAGTACTTTCTCCGTTTTCTGTAAAATCGATCAGCAGCTCGCCAAGAGCTGTAACGTCAAATATTTTGTTTTTCATAATAGACCTCCTTAAGTTCCTGTTAGTATCAATTTAGACCAGCAGAAAGATTTTGTCAAACAAATTTATGCCAAATCTTTATTTTTTTCCAAAAAAATGATAAACTGAATTTATCACAGACTCTAAAGGAAGAAAAAAGTCTGAGTCAGGAGGCAGGAGAATATGAGCACAAGTGTTTACGACTATATGGACTGGCCACGGATCGAGGCTATTGTGTACGGAGAGGAAGCATCACCCAGGGACGTGATGGGACCAAGGCTTACCACAGAAGGAGTTCTGATACAGGGATTTTTTCCCGGAGCGGAATCTGTGGAAGTAGTATCAGGCAGAAAATCTTATCCTATGGAAATAGAAGATGAGGCAGGCTATTTTGCCGTATTGATTCCGGGAAGAAAGATACCGGCTTATAAATATCGTGTAACCAGACAAGGCAGCACAGAAGTGTTCGCAGATCCCTATGCATTTCAGGGGCAGATTACAGAGGAAGAAGAAAAAGCTTTCTGTGCAGGTGTGTATTATCATGCTTATGAGAAGCTTGGAGCGCATTCGATGACCATTGGTACAACAGAAGGAACCAGTTTTGCAGTATGGGCGCCAAACGCGGTCAGTGTCAGTGTTGTAGGCGATTTCAATAACTGGGACGGAAGAGGGCATCTGATGCACAGGATGCCTATGTCCGGTATTTTTGAACTGTTTGTTCCAGAAGTAAAAGCAGGGGATCTTTATAAATATGAGATCAGGATAAAAGGCGGACAGAAAATCCTGAAAGCAGATCCTTATGGAACATGCACAGAGCTTCCTCCTGCCACAGCATCTGTAGTTGCCCAGGCAGCGGGCAATGTGGTATGGGAAGATGCAGCCTGGATAAAAGAAAGAGAAAAATATGCAGACAGAAAACATCCCTCATCTATTTATGAAACAAGTCTTGATAAGTGGAAAAATGGAAAAGAACTTGCAGATTTTGTGAAGAAACTGGGATATACCCATGTGGAGCTTCATCCGGTAATGGGATATCTGGATGAGGAGGCAGGACCTTACTCTACATTTGCTTATTATACGCCGGATCGAAGATTCGGACTTCCGGAAGACTTTGCAAAGCTTGTGAACGAACTGCATAAAGCAGAAATCGGTGTGATCCTGGATTGGACGCCGGCTCATTTTCCAAGATATGCAGAGGGATTGGAGCGCTTTGACGGAACGCCGCTTTATGAGGTGCAGAATCCGGAAATGGCTGTTCATCCTATGTGGGGTACTTTACTTTATAATTATGAAAGCCCAATGGTGGCAGATTTTCTTCTTGCCAATGCATTTTTCTGGACAGAAGTGTATCATGTGGACGGTTTCCGCCTGGATGATGTGGATGCAATGCTTTATCTGGATTACGGCAGAGAAGAGGGGCTGTGGAAACCCAATATTTATGGTTCCAGTGAAAATCTGGCGGCAGTGGAATTTTTGAAGCATCTGAATTCCATTATGAAGAAAAAGCATCCAGGGGTACTTATGATCGCTCAGGAGGATGGTCTCTGGCCGGAACTTACAGACAGTGTGGAAAACGATCATATTGGATTTGATTATAAATGGAATAATAACTGGAGTTCAGATTTCCTTCATTATCTTTCTCTTGACCCCATTGAGCGGCAGTATGATCATGATCAGCTTACGCTGTCTATGCTTTACGCTTACTGTGAGCACTATGTGCTGACTCTGGGGACCAGAAATGCAGGAGAACTGAAGGAATTTATGGATAAGCTTCCAGGGGATGAGGTTCAGAAGCTGTCCCAGGTAAAGACTGCTTATACCTACCAGATGCTCCATCCGGGTCTGAAGATGACAGCACCGGGCAAAGAGATTCCTGAGGAAATGGAAAAATTTATCCATGATCTTAATGAACTGTACCGCAGTCATCCGGCACTTTGGCAGAAGGATGATGAAATTGAAGGCTTTGAATGGGTACAGCTGATGAAATATGAGGAAAACGTCCTCACCTTTATGAGAAAAACAGATAAACCGGAGGAAACCCTTCTTGCGGTTGTGAATTTTGCAGCAGTTCCTTATGAAAATTATCAGATCGGTGTTCCTTTCTATGGAAAATATAAAGAAATATTTAACAGTGACCGGAAAGAATACGGTGGTCAGGGAATTGTGAATCCAAGGGCAAAAACCTGTAAGGCAGAACCATGTGATGAAAGAGAAAACTCTCTGAGACTGAGGATTCCGGCTCTTGGAGCAGTGATCCTGTCCTGCACTCTTGCGGAAAAAGCGGAAAAGAAGCCGGTAAGAAAAACTGCAGCAAAGAAGAAAGCAGAAAAGCCGGCAGCGAAAAAGCCTGCGGCAGAAAAGAAAATAGCTGCACAGAAGAAAACAGCAGTATAAAGAAATAAAAAATCTTCTTGCTTTTTTGGAAAAAACGAGTATAATATTTTGTGTGTCAAGCACAAGCTGGAATAGCTCAGTCGGTAGAGCACTTCACTCGTAATGAAGGGGTCGAGGGTTCAAGTCCCTTTTCCAGCTTTCTATAGGAGAAGGGAGTTTCAGGAGTCTGTTATTCAGACTTTTGGAGCTCCTTTTTTCATAATCAGATATTTCAGAGTTTTCTTTTTATTTTCAATAATCGTGAATTGTGATATGATGAATCCGATAAAGGAGTTTTAATTATGGACGCAACAGAAAAAAAGATCATAGGTATGATCGAGGAACATAGAGAAGAGATCATTGCCTTTGCAGAGGATATAGAAGCTCATCCGGAGCCGGGGTTCCAGGAGATCCGAACTGCTCGTAAAACAGCAGAGTTCCTGAAAAAAATGGGATATCAGGTAGATGAAAATATCGCTCTTACCGGGGTAAGGGCTCACTGGGAAAGAAAGGGTGTACAGCAGGGGACAGGAGACTCAGGCAGGAAGAATTCCGGATATCCAAATGTAACGGTTATTGGAGAAATGGATGCCATCGGCTGTCACAGCCATCCGAAGGCAGATCCTCATACAGGAGCGGCTCATGCCTGCGGTCATCATGCACAGATGGCGGTTATGGCAGGAGCGGCCATTGCATTTTCGGATCCGGAGATCAGAAGAGAACTTTCCGGTTCCCTGACCTTTCTGGCAGTGCCGGCAGAGGAATACATTGACGCAGACAAGAGAACTGCTTTAAGAGAGCAGGGAATCCGTTTTGGCTCCGGAAAAAGCGAGATGATCCGTACAGGAGTTTTTGATCGCACGGATCTTGTAATGACCACCCATGTACATATGGTAGACGTAAAAGAGGATTTTTATCTGGGAAATCCTGCCTGCAACGGATTTGATGCAGAAAGGGTCACAGTCCGGGGAAAGGCGGCTCATGCAGCTATTGATCCCTGGAACGGAGTCAATGCCCTGAGCATTACCAGCAGCGCCATACAGATGATGGGACTGATGCGGGAGACTTTTCGGGAGGAGGATCATGTACGCCTTCATAATGTCATACGTAAAGCTGGAGATGTGGTAAACAGTGTGCCGGATGAGGCTGTAGTGGAGACAAAGATCCGTGCTTCCTCACTGGAAAGGATTCAGGAAATCCGTCAGATGGTGGATCGTGCTTATGATGGAGCCGCCTATGCTTTTGGAGGAAAGATCGAAAGAGAAAATCTTCCGGGATATATGCCCATCCGTCCAAGAATGGCAGATACGGTGCTGGTGGATGCCGCAGAGGAACTGGGACTTGATTACAGAAAAGTGCAGCCAGGAGATTTTAACAATGCCTGTACCGATGTGGGAGATCTGACGCAGTTGTTTCCAGTGATCAATTTTACATTCAGGGGTTTTGAAGGAAGACTTCATGGTGAGGATTTCCGGATCACAGATAAGGAAAAAGCCTATATTCTTCCGGCGAAGCTGATGGCGTTGACAATCTATCGTCTTTTGCGGAAGAACGGGGAAGAGGCGATAAAAATAAAGGAAGGATTCACTGCTGTTTTTGACAAACAGAGTTATATAGAGTATATTGAAAAACAAATGTAAGAATACAGAGGCTGTAACGCAGCCGGATGAGGAGGCAGTACAGAAATAATAATATGACAGAGATTTGTTTGGAATTAAAAAATATCAGAAAAGGCTTCTCGGATGAGGAAGAGGTACTGAAAGGGATCAGTCTTTTTATTGGAAAAGGAGAATTTATCACATTGCTGGGGTCTTCCGGCTGTGGAAAGACTACGACTCTGCGCATCATTGCAGGACTGGAGCAGCCGGATGCAGGGCAGGTTTTTCTTGAGGGAAAGGATGTAACAGATCTGAACCCTGAAGACAGAGATGTAAATACAGTGTTTCAGAACTATGCGCTTTTTCCTCATATGAATGTGGCGGATAATATAGGCTATGGACTGAAATTAAAAAAAATCCCTAAGCCTGAAATACGCAGAAGAGTGACGGAAATGCTGGAATTGGTACAGCTGCCCGGATATGAAAAAAGAAAACCCTCTGAACTTTCCGGAGGACAGAAGCAGAGAGTGGCTATTGCAAGAGCGTTGATCAACAATCCACAGGTACTTCTTCTGGACGAACCTTTAGGTGCTCTGGATCTTCAGCTCCGCCGTACCATGCAGGCAGAACTGAAGCGGCTTCAGAAAAAACTGGGGATCACATTTATCTACATTACCCATGATCAGGAAGAAGCCATTAATATGTCTGACAGGATTGCAGTGATGAACCATGGAACCTTTGAGCAGATCGGAACCCCGGATGAGATCTATAATCATCCACGAACAAGCTATGTGGCAACTTTTGTAGGAAATGCAAATATCCTGAAGGGAAAAGCAGTGCGGACAGAGGATGGAAAGGCAGTGGTAGATCTTGCCGGAGGCAGGCTTTCTGTGCTGTGTGAGGACAATACGGTTAAAGCAGGAGAGGATGTAACTCTTGCAGTAAGAAGTGAAAACATCAGAATACAGGAAGAATGTACCTGTGGTCTTCAGGCTCAGGTGAAAGAAAAGAGTTTTGCAGCAGGCCAGCTCCGGGTGATTCTGAGACTGTCAGACGGAACTGAACTGGTAGCCAGCCGCTATGGGATCGATGCGAAAGTGAAACCGGGACAGACAGTAAGCGTCTGTTTTGCACCGGAGGATGCTGTTTTTGTAGACAGATCCGGGGAGGGAAAGAATGAACAGGACTAAAACCAAAAAACACAGTTCTTCTGTGTGGATGATCCTTCCCCTTTATTTCTTTACCCTTGTGTTTGTGGCAGGTCCTCTTATTTATATGGTAGCGTTAAGCTTTGCACAGCCGGGAAGCGGTTCCGCGGTAGAGTGGAACCTGACTTTTGAAAATTATAAGAAGATTCTGGATCCGGTCTACCTTCAGACTTTTCGGGAATCTTTTCAGCTTGCCCTGACCAGTACAGCCCTGATCTGTATTCTGGGATATCCCTTTGGATATTTTATGGCAAAAATGTCTGAAAGCTGGAAAAAGAAAGCCATGCTTCTTTTGATGCTGCCCTTCTGGATCAATTCTCTGATCCGCCTTTATGGATGGATCATCATTCTTCAGAACCGGGGTATCCTGAATCATGTGCTGAAAACGCTGGGGATCATTGATAAGCCTCTGAAGCTTCTTTACAGTTATCCGGCCATTGTGGTGGGAATGGTGTATGTGCTGCTTCCGTTTATGATCCTTTCGGTATATTCCAGTGCGGAAAAGCTGGACTGGTCCCTTGTGGAAGCGGCCAGAGATCTTGGAGCAGGAAAGATAAAAGCTTTCTGGACAGTATCCTTTAAGCTGACTCTTCCAGGTCTTCTTTCAGGGGTTATCCTGACCTTTATTCCTTCTATGGGACTGTTTTTTATTGCAGATATTCTGGGAGGAAATAAGATCGTTCTGGTAGGAAGTCTGATTCAGGAGCAGATGACCAGAGGAAGCAACTGGCCTTTTGCGGCAGCCCTTGCCGTGGTACTGATGATCCTTACTTCGCTGATGATCGGTCTGTACCGTAAAATTACAAATGTGAAGGAACTGGAGGGAATCGGATGAAAAAGAATTCAAAGCTTTCCAGCCTGTATATGGGGATCATCTTTTTCCTTATGTACCTGCCGGTGGCAGTGGTGATTATTTTTTCTTTTAATGAATCCAAGCTTCCTGTACGTTTTACCGGTTTTTCGCTGAAATGGTATCAGGAACTGCTGGGTGACAGCGCCATGATCGAAGCCCTTGGAAACAGTCTGATCCTTGGTGTGGCAAGCTGTCTGGTGTCGGCTGTGATCGGAACTCTGGGGGCAGTAGGTCTGTCCAGGATTCACTGGAAGACCAAGGGGGCTCTGGAGTATATCTCCATTCTTCCGCTGATGATTCCTGAAATTATCCTGGGAATGGTGCTGATGGCATTTTTTTATTTGCTGAACATTCCTTTTGGGATGCTGACCCTGCTTCTGGGGCATACAGTTTTTTGCGTACCTTATATTCTGATGGAGGTAAAGGCCCGGCTGGCGGGAATGGATCCTTCTTTGGAGGAAGCAGCCAGAGATCTGGGGGCGGGAAGTTTTCGGGCATTCTGGGATATCACACTTCCTCTGATTATGCCGGCTGTAGTATCGGGATCACTTCTGGCGTTTGCCATGTCCATGGATGATGTGGTAATCAGTATTTTTGTCAATGGTCCAAGAATATCCACGCTTCCGGTCAAGGTGTATACACAGCTGAAAACAGGAGTGACACCGGAGATCAATGCCCTGTGTACTCTGATGCTGGTCTTTACTCTTGGGGTGCTTGCAGTTTATTATCTGGCAGGCAGATTGTTAAAAAAGAAAAACAGGCTCTTTTCAATAAAGAAAAAATAGGCTATACTAAAAAGGTACAGTTTAAATATTGCATAAAGAGGAGGACACTATGAAGAAATCAATTGTTATTGCATTATGTGCAGCACTTTCTGTTACTGCAGCAGCAGTACCGGTCAGTGCAGACAGTGAAAAGGAACTGGTGCTTTTTACCTGGGAAAATATGTTCCCTCAGGAAGTGCTGGACGGATTTGAAGAAGAGACGGGAATCAAGATCGTTTACTCTAATTTTGATACAGATGAAACTATGTTTGAAAAGCTGTCTATGGCGAAAGGCGGTGACTATGATATTGTAATCGCCGATGATTATATCATTGAAAATGTAGTTCAGGCAGGTCTTGCAGAAAAACTGGACCAGTCAAAGCTGACTGGATTTGAGAACATCAATCCCCTGTATCAGGGACAGTTTTATGATCCGGATAATGAATATACCATACCTTATGGAGCAGGCATTCCTCTGATCGTCTATGATCCGGAGATGGTAGACATTGAGATTAAAGGTTATGCGGATCTCTGGGATCCTTCTTTGGAGGACAGTATCGCTCTGGTGGCAAATTATCGTGTAATCAACGGTATTACAAACCTGACGCTTGGAAAGAGCATGAATGAAGAAGATGTGGAATCTATTAAAGAAACAGGCAAAAAGCTTCTGGAGCTGGCGCCGAATGTTCGTCTGATCCAGGATGATAATACACAGAATGCACTTTTGAACGGAGAAGCCAGCGTGGGATTTCTTTATACCTCCCAGGTGACTGCTGCTCTTGCAGAATATCCGGAACTTGAGGTGGTTTATCCGGAGGAAGGACTGGGCTTCGGCATTATGGGAATGTTTATTCCCAGCCAGGCGCCGAACAAAGATGCGGCATATCAGTTTATGGACTATATCCTTCAGCCGGAAGTAGCAGCACAGTGCACAGACTTTATCGGTTATTACAGTACAAATAAAGCGGCAGAAGAGCTGGTAAATCCGGATCTGGTTGTTCCGGATTCCGTGAAAAAAGGCGAGATCGTACAGAATGTAAGCGCAGAAGCAGAGGAACAGTACAACAAAAACTGGACAGAATTTAAAGCTGCCTGCGACTGACAGGATAAGGGGGTTACAGGATGGAAATTTACAAAGGTACTGCAACCTTTTCAGGAATTGCCATCGGTAAGATTTTATATTACAGCAGAGGTGAGTATCAGATACGTCAGTGTCTGGTGAGCAATATCAAAAAAGAGATTCAGGATTTCCATGGTGCAAGGATCCAGGTTCTCCGTATACTGGAGAAACTTTATGAGGAAAACCGGCAGATCAATGAGCAGGCTGCAAATATTTTTCTGGGGCAGATACGTCTCCTGAAATCAGAAAGCTATCAGAAAGCCATTGAAAGCTGTATTTCTTTGGAGAAGGTAAATGCTGCTTATGCAGTGATGACAAACAGGGATGAAGTAACGGAAACCTTCCGGAATCTGGAGGAACCTGTGGTACGCAGAAGAATCCAGGATATCCAGGAAGTTTCCGGAAGGCTGATACAGATACTGGGAGGAGCCTGTGTAAAGATCAATCTCGGAGAGGAGCCGGTGATCGTTGTATCAGAATCTCTTGCGCCCACAGAGATCATGGAGATGGATAAAGACAAATTGCTGGCTGTGGTCATGCACCATGGATCTGCGGTATCTCATACGTCTATCGTTGCAAAAACAATGGAGATCCCTTCTCTGGTAGATATAGAAGCCCATGATGAATGGGACGGACATATGGCCATTGTGGATGGTTATACAGGAACTCTGTATCTGGATCCAGATCAGGAGACAAAGAAAGAGTACAGAATCCGCCTTGAGGCGGACAAAAAGGAAAAAGAAGAACTTCTGAAGCTGAAAAATCAGGCAGATGAGACTGTAGATGGAAGAAAAATCGGTCTTTATGCCAATATCGGAAATATGAGCGACCTGAATAATGTACTTTATTACGGGGCTGCCGGAATCGGTCTTCTGAGGAGTGAATTCCAGTATTTGGGAAGAGAAAACTATCCCAGGGAAAATGAACTTTTCCGTGCTTATAAAAAGCTTGCAGAGACCATGGGAGACAGGCTTACTGTGATACGTACTGCAGATCTGGGAGCAGATAAGCAGGCATCTTATCTGGATATTCCGGAGGAAGCAAATCCAATTATGGGAAACAGGGGGATCCGGCTCTGTCTGGATCGTAAGCTGATGTTTAAGGCACAGCTTCGGGCAATTTACCGTGCAAGTGCATATGGTAATCTTGCAGTGATGTATCCTATGGTGGCTTCAGAATCTGAAATGGATGAGATCGAGGCTCTGGTCTGTGAAGTGAAAGAAGGGCTTAGGGAAAAGGAGGTTCCTTTCCGCCATATACAGACAAGTATTATGATTGAAACGCCGGCGGCTGTAATGATCAGCCGGGAACTGGCAAAAAGAGTGGATTTTCTCAGTATCGGAACTAATGATCTGACGCAGTATACCCTTGCCATGGACCGGCAGAATCCTCTTCTGAAAAATAAGTATGACGATCATCACCCTGCCATTTTGCGTATGATCCGGATGGTGGTGGAGGCTGGTCATGCAGAAGGAAAAAAGGTTGGGATCTGTGGAGAGATTGCAGCAGATACCGGACTTACAGAAACATTCCTGCGTATGGGTGTGGATTTTCTGTCAGTTGTGCCTGCCTGTATCCTTCCGGTACGAAAGGCTCTGCGGGAGACTGATCTCAGTGTAAAATGAGGATGGATTTATGCAAAAACAAAAAAGTAAAGTGATACTTCTTCCCTGTAGTTCTTACAGGGAAGAACTTGTTTATGAAGGTTTAAAAAAAGGTCTGGATCTTATGGGAGGTCTGGAGACGCTGGTAAAAAAAGAAGAAAAGATCCTTCTGAAACCGAATCTTCTGAAAAAAGCAGAAGTGGAAAAAGCCGTGATCACTCATCCGGTGGTAGTTGGTATGTTTGCGCGGCTTCTAAAAGAATATGGCTGTAATAATGTGATCCTTGCAGATTCCTGCGGACATGGAAGTACCAGAAAGGTAATTGCAGGAACCGGTATGGACCGATACATGGAGGAACTTCAGATTCCTGCTGTGGATTTTTCAGAAGGAATAAGGAAGCCGTATCCGGAAGGTGTCCAGGCAAAGGAATTTATGCTCAGCAGAGAACTTCTGGAGCAGGATTGTGTGATCTCATTATGCAAGATGAAGACACATGCTCTGGAACGAATCACAGGAGCAGTAAAAAACAGTTATGGATTTGTGCATGGATTTTATAAAGCAAAAGGGCATACTCTTTATCCCAGTGCGGACAGCTTCGCCCGAATGCTGGTGGATCTGAATCAATGTGTGGGGCCGAGGCTGTACGTTATGGACGGAATCACAGCCATGGAAGGAAACGGTCCCGGTTCCGGCGATCCTGTAGATATGGGAGTGCTGTTGCTGTCTAAAGATCCGGTGGCTCTGGACAGTGTGTTCTGTCATTTAGTGCATCTGAAGCCTCAGATGGTTCCAACGAATTACCATGGAGAAAAGATGGGGCTTGGAACCTGGAAAAAAGAGGAGATTGAGATTTTTACTCCGGAGGGGCAGATATCCATGGAGGATGCAGTTCAGAAATATGGAAACCCGCAGTTTCACGTAGACCGGAGAATTATGAAGCATGGAATCTGGGAAAAGATGGCAAAAGCCCTGAATATTTTTCAGAAGAAACCGTACATCGAAGCAGAGAAGTGTATCCGCTGTGGAATCTGCGTAAAAAGCTGCCCGGTGCCGGGAAAGGCTGTGGACTTCCAGGATGGACGGGAGCATCCGCCGGCGTATGATTACAAAAAATGTATCCGGTGCTTCTGCTGCCAGGAAATGTGCCCGGAGAAGGCGATAAAAGTTAAGTGATTTTTGTTTGTAGGGAAGGATTTTTATTTTTTGTTACCCACAGACGATGCATATGAGAAAAGGCAGATCATGTACTGTGCTGCGTTTCCTGGTAAACCTGTGCGCTGATTTG
>USDN01000030.1 GCA_900553515.1 uncultured Blautia sp.
CATTAAAGGCTTATAGCCGTCCGTCGAGCCACCCGTTTTACGGGTGGGGGCGACTTAAAAAATAAGCTTTAGATATACTTTTATCATGAGAGGGAGTATAATGAAGCCAACATCGGATTCGAGGAAGGAAGGATACCATGTTTTACATTATTTTTGATTTATTAATGTCAGTAATCATGCTTTTATCTGGAATATGGTTTTACAGATCAGATGGAAAAGCGGCAAAATTCTTATCTGGTTATAATATGAAACCGGAAGATGAGCGAAAAAAACATGATGAAAAAAGTATGTGCCAGGCTTATGGAAAAAGGATATTATTAATGGCGCTGCCGTTTGCTGTTGGAATAATCATAGATATTCAATATCCAGGGACAGGCTGCCTGTTGGCCTGGGTGATATGGTTTGTTATGTTTATTTTACTGCTTATGGAGAGACATAAAAGAGAACGCTAAAAAATGAAGAGTCTTCACTGGAAAACAGGCAGGATATGCTTCCTCTAAATCAGGAAGGTATCCTGCTTTTTATATACAAAAAGAACAGTTTCTTATAGTTGATTTTACGAAGGAAAAGATTTATAATTTTCTGGAATAAGGAGAATTTTGCGAAAATGAGAAAAACTGTAAACGCGGAAAAAAATCTTACCGAGGGAAAAATCCTGAAGACCATGCTGATTTTTGCGCTTCCTATGATACTGGGAAACCTTCTGCAGCAGGTCTATAATATTGCGGACACCATGGTGGTCGGAAGATTTCTGGGAGCGGAGGCTCTGGCGGCGGTAGGCTCGGCTTATACCCTGATGACATTTTTGACCTCTGTGCTCATTGGTCTTTGCATGGGAAGCGGCGCTGTTTTTTCTATTGCTTATGGGGCGGGAAATCAGCAGGAACTGAAAAAAAGCATGTGGGTGTCCTTTGTATTTGTGGGAATTGTTACAATTGTCATGAATGCAGCAGTATTTATCTGGACAAAACCAATTCTGAGACTTTTGCAGATACCGGAGGAGGTTTATCCTCTGATGTATCAATATATACGGATCATTTTTTCAGGGATTCTGTTTGTTTTTTTATATAATTTTTTTGCAAGTCTGCTCCGGGCAGTGGGAAATTCTGTTGTTCCTTTGTGGTTTCTGGCTGTGTCTTCTGTTTTAAACATCATCCTGGATCTCTGGTTTGTAGCAGGACTTGGAAAAGGTGTGGAAGGCGCGGCTGCGGCAACAGTGATTGCACAGATGGCAGCCGGACTGGGTATTGCTGTTTATACCTTATGGAGGATTCCGGTACTTAGAATAGAAAAGCAGTATATGCGCCTGGAGAAATCTATTTTGAACCGTGTCATGCAGTATTCGGTTCTCACCTGTGCCCAGCAGTCGGTAATGAATTTTGGAATCCTGATGATCCAGGGACTGGTGAACAGTTTTGGAACGGTGATCATGGCTGCATTTGCAGTTGCCGTAAAGATTGATACTCTGGCATATATGCCCGCACAGGAATTTGGAAATGCCTTTTCTCTTTTTGTTTCTCAGAATTTCGGAGCCAGAAAATATGAGAGGATCAGAAAAGCATCCGGAATGGCAGTAAAAGTTTCCGTGGGCTTCTGTCTTGTCATATCTGTGATCGTATGGATCTTTGCCGCGCCTCTGGTAGAAATTTTTCTGACGGATCCGCAGCCTGCCATTGTAAGTGCAGGGGTAAATTATCTTCATATTGAAGGAGTTTTTTATTGGGGAATCGGATGTCTGTTTCTTTTGTATGGATTATACAGAGGGATGGAGAAACCTGTAATGTCGCTGGTTCTGACTGTTATTTCACTGGGAACCAGGGTGGCGCTTGCGTATCTCCTGGCGCCGCAGTTTGGCGTCAATGCCATCTGGTGGGCGATCCCTGTGGGCTGGATTCTGGCAGATCTGACAGGTTTTGCTTATTATCTGAGGATCCGAAAAAATATGGGAACAGATTTGTCGACATAAATAAAATAAAAATATTATTGAAAAAATATGGGATTAATTCACGGGAGTTTTTAAGCTATGCAGGAAATTATTACTTTTATTATGGAAATTATAGGAACCATTGCTTTTGCAGCATCCGGCGCTATGGTGGGTGTGGGGAGAAGGATGGATATTTTTGGAGTTTGTGTTCTTGGAGTGGTTACTTCGGTTGGCGGTGGTATGATCCGTGACATTGTTCTTGGAATCATTCCTCCGGGAATGTTCCAGAAACCAGTATACACCATTGTAGCGACCATAACTTCCTGTGTGGTCTTTGGAGTGCTGTATCTGAAAAAAGAGCTTCTGGAAGGGCACTTCAGGGAGATTTATGACCGTTTTATGCTGATCATGGATACTATAGGACTGGGGATCTTTACAGTGGTTGGAGTTCATACCGGAATCCGTCATGGATATGTAGACAATACTTTTCTTCTGGTATTTCTGGGAACCATCACCGGAGTAGGCGGCGGTCTTTTGAGAGATATGATGGCAGGTGTACCGCCATATATTTTTGTGAAGCATATTTATGCATGTGCCTCTATTGTAGGCGCCTTTTCCTGTGTTTATCTGTACCGCAGTTTCGGCACAGTAGCGGCCATGGTGGGCGCTTCTGCTGTAGTGATACTGATTCGCTATCTGGCTGCTCATTATCGGTGGAATCTTCCAAGACTGAAAAGAGAGGAATGAACAAAAGGTAAATTTTTTGTTCACAATGTATATTTGTGTCTAAAAGCCTATATTTAAACTGGAAAATATGGCTAATATATGTTATACTGAATTGTATTAATGCAAGCCGAGTGATTTGCTTATTATTTTTCCGGGCAGAGGGGGAAATAATTTAAACAAAGAAGCAAAAGGTTTGTGTATCAAATGGATAAGGAAGGTGAGCAATTGGAAAACTACACCAAGTACAAGTTAAAAAGTAACGATGAACTGGCAGAATTGTTAGCCGATAAAGACAACCTGTTCATTGTTGCCTGCAACAAATGCTTCAAAGAATTTGAAACTGTGGATGAACCGGAATGTAGTGAGTTTGAAAAATTTGCTGCTGAACAGGGAAAGACAGTTACAGGCAGCATCAGGGTCGATTTCCTGTGCAACAAAACCCTGACAGAAAAGAAATTGCAGGATATTATTCCGGAAGGAACCGAAAATGTGATTGTGATTTCCTGCGGACTGGGAATCCAGACAGTTGCAGATCTTGCCGGCAAGCCTGTCTATGCAGCCAGCAATTCTCTGAACTATACCGGACACCACGGAATGGCTCTTACCAAGAAAAGCTGTGATGCATGCGCGCAGTGCTACCTGAATATCACCGGAGGTATCTGTCCTATCGTTGACTGTTCCAAGAGTCTTGTAAACGGACAGTGCGGCGGTGCAAAAGACGGCAAATGTGAAGTTGATGGAAACAAAGACTGCGCATGGGAAAAAATCTATAAAAGACTTGAGAAACAGGGCCGTTTGGAAGAATTTTTAAATCAGCCGGTTCAGCTTCGCGATTATTCCAAAGTAAATGTCAATGTGATCCGTAATTATGTAAACGCTGTTCGTGAAGAGCGTTTTGCAGGCTATTACGGCGGCGTTCATCCATCTGAGCGAAAGGAACTCAGTGAACATATTGCACTGGAGAGATTCCCGGAACCAAAGACAGCAGTGATCTCCATGTCACAGCATCTGGGCGCTCCGGCAAACCCTGTTGTACAGGTGGGAGATACCGTTAAAGTTGGACAGAAGATCGGCGAAGCCTCTGCTTTTATCAGCGCCCCTGTCCATTCCAGTGTCAGCGGAACCGTAGTTGCAGTAGAGCCGCGTCTCCATGCCACCAGAGGCAGCGAGGTCATGGCTGTTGTAATTGAATCTGATGGAAAAAATACTCTGCATGAATCTGTAAAACCGCATAAAGGATATGAAGAACTTACACCGGATGAGATCATTGAGATCGTCCGCGAAGCAGGTATCGTAGGTATGGGCGGAGCAGGCTTCCCGACAGCAGTGAAGCTGAAACCAAACAAACCGATTGAGGCTGTGATTCTTAACGGCTGTGAATGCGAACCTCTTCTTACCGCAGACCACAGAGTGCTTCTGGAGTTTGCAGACGATATCATTTATGGATTAAAGGCAGTTCTTAAAACTGTGGATGCACAGAAGGGTATCATTGTAATCGAGGATAACAAGCCGGATGCCATTGCTCTTATGGAGGAGAAGCTTGCAGACTGCGACAATATCGAGGTTGTTACAGCAAGAACAAAATATCCGCAGGGAGCAGAAAAAAGTCTGATCAAACGTGTAACGGGAAGAACTGTTCCGCGTGGAGGTCTTCCGGCAGATGTAGGCGTTGTAGTCAGCAATATCAGTACAGTCAAAGCGATTTCTGATGCGATCCGGACAGGTATGCCGCTGATCGAGCGTGTTGCAACTGTAACAGGTGAAAAGATCAAAAATCCTGGAAATTATATTGTGAAGATCGGTACCAGCGTAAAAGAAATGATCGACTATTGCGGCGGTACTACAGATGATGATGTACAGATCAAAATGGGCGGACCTATGATGGGATTTGAGCTTACCGATCTGGACGTTCCGATGATGAAGGGTTCCAATGGAATCATTGTCGTTGACACTGATCAGACACAGCCAATGGAATGTATCAAGTGCGGACGCTGCGTGGACGTCTGTCCAATGGAACTTTCACCGCTGTATTTTGCAAAATATGCGGATGAGCAGAACTGGCAGGGAATGAAGGATATGAACGTTATGGATTGTGTGGAATGCCGTTCCTGTGAGTTCATCTGTTCCTCCAAGATTCCGTTAGTAAGCAAGATCAAAGCCGGAAAAAATGCGATAAGGGAGATGAAGTGATATGCTGATTACCGAACTGAAATCGAAAGAAATTATCGCATCACTGGTGGACGGAAAAAAAGTATTTATGATCAACTGCCAGGGATGTAAGGAAGTCCGTTTCCCGGAAAAAGAATCCGTAGAACTCCGCAGGGAGCTGGCTGCTGACGGGAAGCTGACAGGATTTATTACAACCGACTATATCTGTAATCCGGAAAACATGAAGCTTCGTCTCCAGAAACATATGGGTGAGATCGAAGCAGCTGATGTGGTTCTGGTTCTTTCCTGTGGAGTGGGTGTGCAGACAATCGCTGAATATCTGGAAGATAAACCGGTATATGCAGCATGTGATACATATCCTCTTCCGGGATTCCAGGGAGTTACTCCTCTGGAATATGACTGTGACCAGTGCGGCGAATGTTATCTGAACTTAACCGGAGGCATCTGTCCGATCACTGCCTGCTCCAAGAGTCTTGTAAATGGGCAGTGCGGCGGCTGCAAAGATGGCAAATGTGAAGTAGACAGCGAAATGGAGTGTGGATGGGAACGCATTTACAGACGTCTTGCACAGATTGGACGCCTGGATGTATTGAAATGCCCCACCCAGATTCGTAATTTTGCAACAGATGACGAAGTGTCAAAATAAGATAACGGTTAAAAATTATAGAGTAGGAGCAATGTACTATGAAAATTACTGAAGCATTTGAACGTGGTGAATTTGCAGTAACAGCGGAAGTAGGACCGCCAAAAGGAATTCATATTGAAGGATTGCTGGAAGAAGCAAAAACATATTTAAGTGATATTACAGCAGTAAATGTAACAGACAATCAGTCTTCTGTTATGCGTCTTGGTTCCCTGGGCGTATGTAAGGCTCTTAAGGATGAAGGACTTACTCCGATCTTCCAGCTGACATGCCGTGACAGAAACCGTATTGCTCTGCAGTCTGATCTTCTCAGTGCTGCTATGCTGGGAATTGAAAATCTTCTCCTTCTGACAGGCGACCATACAAAGATGGGAGATCATCCTCAGGCAAAGCCTGTTTTTGACCTGGATTCTGTTTCCCTGATCCATGCAGTAAGACAGCTGGAGGAAGGTGTTGATCTTGGTGGAAATCAGCTTGTTGGAGAGCCTCCTAAATTTGCGAAGGGTGCAGTAGTATCTCCGTGCAGCGACTCTGTGGATGCTCAGCTTGCAAAAATGGAGCGTAAAGTTCGTGCAGGCGCTGATTACTTCCAGACTCAGGCTGTTTTTGAGCCGGAGAAATTTATTAAATTTATGGAAAAAGCAAAACAGTTTGGAAAACCGGTTCAGATTGGTATTATCATTCCGAAATCTGTTGGAATGGCAAGATTCATGAATGCAAATGTTGCAGGCGTTCATGTTCCGGAAGATATGATCAATGAACTGAAAGCAGATAAAGAAAAGACAAAAGCAGGTATTACCGGAGTTGAGATTGCTGCCCGTATCATCAGAGAATGTAAACCATACTGTCAGGGTGTACATATTATGGCATTAGGTTGGGAATCCAAAGTACCGGAAGTCCTGAAGCTTGCCGGAATCTAAAAATATGCAGAACTGTTCTTAGGACAGTTTCTGAAAAAAGGGGTTGTGGTTCGTCTGAGCCACAGCCTTTTTTCGATTCATGAGGGACTTGTCCGCATTGTTTTAATCTGGTTTTTCCATTGCGTTACAGTGAATTTTACCGTATAATGGAAAGGAGTCAAAAGATAAAGGAGCAGCAGAATATGTATTACGAAACAGCAGAGAAACTTCTTGCATTTATCAGAAAAAGTCCTACCGCTTTTCATGCAGTAGATACAATGAAGAATATACTGGCAGAACAGGGATTTCAGGAACTTTCCGAAAAAGATTACTGGAAATTGAGTCCCGGTGGTCAGTATATGGTTACAAGGAACAATTCGGCGCTGATTGCATTTTCCATTCCGGAGAATGTGCCCCGGCGTTTCCATATAATGGCAAGTCACAGCGATTCTCCCACCTTTAAGATCAAAGAAAACCCGGAGATCACTGTAGAAAAAGCCTATGTGAAACTGAACGTGGAGAAATACGGCGGTATGCTGATGTCTCCATGGTTTGACCGTCCGCTTTCTGTGGCAGGAAGGGTCATTGTTTCAGAAGAAGGAGAAATCAAAGAAAAACTGGTGGATATTGACAGAGATCTTCTGATGATCCCCAGTCTGGCGATCCATATGAACCGTGAGGTAAACTCCGGCTATGCCTATAATCCGCAGAAAGACCTTTTGCCCCTTTATGGTACGGCGGGGACAGAGGAGACTTTTGGTAAAACGCTTGCAGAGGCAGCAGGAGTACGTGAAGAAGATATTTTAAGTCATGATCTGTTTCTTTACAGCCGGACAAGGGGAGCGGTATGGGGAGCAGAAAAGGAATTTGTCTCAGCAGGAAGGCTGGACGACCTGCAGTGTGCTTTTGCATCCATGGAGGGACTTCTTTCCGGAGAGAAAAAGAAAAGCATCGCAGTCCACTGTGTTATGGATAATGAAGAAGTAGGAAGCGGCACCAAACAGGGAGCAGCATCCACATTCCTGAAAGATACACTCCTTCGGATCAATTCCGGACTGGGAAGAACTTATGAGGAGTATCTGATGTCACTGGCAGACAGCTTTATGATCTCAGCAGATAATGCTCATGCCCTTCATCCGAATTATACAGATATGACAGATCCTGTAAACCGTCCGCTTCTTAATAAAGGAATTGTGATCAAGTATAATGCTAACCAGAAATATTGTACAGATGCTGTTTCAGCGGCAAAATTTAAAGATATCTGCACCAGAGCAGAAGTACCGTTCCAGACCTTTGTAAACCGTTCAGATATGGCAGGCGGTTCCACTCTTGGGAATATTTCCAATACACAGGTTCCTGTGAATACGGTTGATATCGGTCTTCCACAGCTGGCAATGCATTCTCCTTATGAAACAGCAGGAGTAAAAGATACCTATAGCCTTATAAAAGCGGCGGAACTGTTTTTTGAATAGTAAAACGGAACAAAAAGGTTTGAGGAAAAGAAAAATGAGCAGGAAAGCAGTATTTTTTGATGCCGACGGAACGGTCTGTGACATAAAGAAAGGTGTGCCGGACAGTGCAGTCAGAGCAATTACCCAATTAGTGGAAAACGGACATGAAGCGTGGCTGTGTACCGGACGGAGCCGTGCCTTTGTTCCCTGGTATCTGGAGCAGATCCCTTTTACCGGAATGATCAGTGCCTGCGGGGCAACTATTGAAAAAAAAGGTCAGAGACTTTTTAACAGAGAAATGCCTGCAGATGTCGCACAAAAGTCGGTTGAAATCCTGAGAAAATATGGACTGGTCCCGGTGATGGAGGGAGCAGACTACATGTATTATGACAAGGATGAGTATACTACGGAGGTAAACTGGTACAGAGATCTGATCACAGAGGCTCTGGGACCAAAATGGAAACCTATCGCAGGCAATGAATCCTGCCTTCGAATCAATAAGATCAGCGCCAAGATGACAGACGGCTGTGACGATCAGCAGGCAGTCAGAGAATTATCTTCCTGGTATGACGTGATTCGTCATGAAAACAATGCTTTTGTGGGAACGACCATTGAGTTTGTACCCAAAGGATGTAATAAGGCAGTGGGGATTGCCGCTGTATGCAGGATTTTTGATATTCCCTGGGAAGACACGGTGGTATTTGGAGACAGCAACAATGATCTTTCCATGTTTGAGTATGCAGCCACTAAGGTGGCAATGGGAAATGCGTCGCAAAAGATCCTGGAGCTTGCAGATCATGTAACTACTGATATGTTCCATTATGGGATCAGAAATGGACTGGAGACGCTGGGGCTGATCAGGGGAGAACACGTCTGAGCTTGGATGATTATAAAAAAATTTGATAAAAATTGTAAAGAGATAAAAAATCAATGAAAGATTTTAAAAAATATGAAGAAGAGCTGCTTCGGCACAGGCGGTATTTTCACATGTATCCGGAACTTGGGCTTCAGGAAAAGCAGACGTCGGCATATATCAGAGATTATCTTGAAAAACTGGGATATGAGATTACGTTTGTTCCTCCTACCGGAATGATTGCTGAGCTGCCGGAATTAAAATCCAGAGATAAAACGGTAGTTCTCAGGGCGGAAATGGACGGGCTTCCAATGGAAGAAAAGACCGGTCTTCCTTTTGCATCGCAAAATCAGGGCTGTATGCATGCTTGCGGACATGATGGGATCCTTGCAGTGGCTCTTACATTTTGCGGTATTCTTGCAGAGGAAAAAGACAGCTTTCCGGTCAACGTACGATTTCTTTTTGAACCGGCAGAGGAGATCGGAGAAGGCGCGAAGAGGATGCTTGCCGCAGGAGCGCTGGAAAATCCGGCGCCGGATGCGTTTCTGATGTTTCATTTTGCAGTGGATATGCCTTTTGGCATGGCGGTTCATGAGGGACAGGCGTCTGCCATGATCGCAGGGATCGGCATTGATATAAAAGGAAAGGCAAGTCACTGGAGCGAAGCGCATAAGGGGATTGACAGCATTTATGCAGGCGCAAGGGCAATTCAGGAAGTACATGACCTGAACAGCTCCTATAAGGGAGCGGCGCCCTGTCTTGTGGGGATCGGAACGGCTCATGGAGGAGAATATACAAATATCATCGCGGATTCCATGCAGCTGACCGGAAATATCCGTGCATGCAGAGAAGAGGATTTCCGGGCTCTGTATGAGGAACTGGAAAAAAGACTTCGGAAAGCAGAAGAAGAGACAGGGGCGGAAATTACGCTGAATATCCTGAAGGAGCCGGTGCTCTCCTTTGCAAATGATCCTGAGTTTACCAGGTTTGCAGAAGAGATTGGAAAGGATGTCTTTGGAGAAAGATTTGTTCTGGAGGGAGAGGATCAGCTTTTCTTGGCTGGCGATAATGCTTATCGGTATTTCCAGAGGACAAGGGGGATTTTCCTGATTTTTCTGGCAGCAGTGCCGGGACATGAACATCCTCTTCATCATCCGCAGATGGAAATTGATGAACAGATTTTTCCATACAGTTTGGAAACTGTTTACAGGATGATCAAAAGAATTGGTGAATGCTGATCAAAAAAGATAAAGCATAATAAAAAAACAGTACAGGAACTGTAGAAAATGCATGGAGAGGTTTTGGGCGGAGGAAGCATTATGAAATATGGAAAAATAAAGATTGAAAATGGAAATCTGGTGTTTACCAGACATATGATGACAAACCACCTGCCATGCAGAGATATTTTATGGGTCTATAAAAGGCAGGAGGGTGTGGAAGGCGGTGGACAGAAGCAGATCAGCGCCAGCTACCTGGTAGTTGTCACCAGAAGACGAAAGCGATACAAATTTGATATGACGGACAGAGAGATTCAGGATTGTATTCAGCTTTTGAAAGCCTTGAACCCGAATATCATTATTGGTTTCCCAAAGGGTGGAAAAATCCATCTTCAAAGTCTGCCAAATACCAGGGATCTGGGAGCGTTAGTAACAGAGGACGGAAGGCATATACTGCCGAAACGCCTTCTTCGCAGCGGAAGTCTTTATCATGCTTCCCTGGCTGATCAGGATGTTCTGACGGAAGAATACCATCTGACGGAAGTGATTGATCTTCGGACAAGATATGAGATTCTGGAAAAACCGGATATTGTCATAGAAGGAGTGAAATACCATGAGATTCCCATTATAGATGAGGAAACAGCAGGAATTTCCCAGGCTGGAAATCTTATGGATATGATAAGTAAATTTGACAGGATTCCAGATGACTTTTTACATAATCAGTATCAGAACCTTGTTCGGGATCAGTATTCAGTGAGACAGTATGCACGTTTTATGGATGTGATCCTGAATCACGAGGAAGGGGCGATACTGTGGCACTGCAGTGCCGGGAAGGATCGGGCAGGAGTAGGAACAGCTTTGCTTCTTTGTGCATTGGGGGTGCCAAGAAAGACTATACAGGAAGATTTCATGAAAACAAATCTGTACCTGGAAGAAGAGATGCAGCATATGATCCGCTATCTGGAGACAAAGACTATTGTAGACAGCCGGATCATGGATAAAGTACGGATTTTGTTTAAAGTAAAGGGTGAATATCTGGATACAGTCTTCAAAACGATAGAACAGGATTATGGTTCTGTAGAGAATTTTATGAAGAAAGCGCTTTATCTGAATCCAAAGTCCATAGAGACATTAAAAAATAAATATCTTGTATGAATTGTAAAAAAATTCATTGACAAATGGGTGATTATTGCTATAATGATATTCATGCAGAGTTTTTATAAGTTAAAAATTTACAAGATTAAAGTGGTGAAAGCAGGTGTGATATGCAAAAGAGAATTTTGTCCCTGTTAGTAGATAATACCGCAGGTGTGTTGAGCCGTATTTCAGGGCTGTTCAGCCGAAGAGGGTATAATATTGACAGTCTTTCAGTTGGTGTTACTGCAGATGAACGTTATTCCAGGATGACCGTTGTATGCAGCGGAGATGAACTGATCTTGGAACAGATCACAAAACAGCTGGCGAAGCTGGTAGATGTAAGAGATATTAAGGTCTTGGAGCCGGATAACAGTGTAAGCCGTGAACTGGTTCTGGTAAAGGTAACGGCAAAGCCGGAGCAGAGAGAGGCGATCATCTCTATCGCAAATATTTTCCGTGCAAATGTTATTGACGTAGCAAAAGAGTCTCTTGTGATCGAACTGACAGGAAGCAAAAGCAAGCTTGGAGCATTTGTAAAGCTTCTGGAGGATTATGAGATCCTTGAACTTGCAAGAACAGGTATCACAGGTCTTTCCAGAGGTGCAGCAGACATAACATTCCTTTGATCCGGACAGATTGCTGAGGGCAACTCCCTTGACGATATATTATGAAAAAATTTATAAAAAGCTTAGGAGGAAAAGAAAATGGCAAACAGGATTTTTTATCAGGAAGACTGTAATTTAAATTTACTGGATGGTAAAACCATCGCCATTATTGGTTATGGCAGCCAGGGTCATGCTCATGCCCTGAACTTAAAAGAGTCAGGATGTCATGTGATCATTGGTCTGTATGAGGGAAGCAGATCCTGG
Source organism: uncultured Blautia sp. (assembly GCA_900553515.1). Lineage (GTDB taxonomy): Bacteria > Bacillota > Clostridia > Lachnospirales > Lachnospiraceae > Blautia_A. The sequence continues at coordinate 11,889 of USDN01000030.1, forward strand.
AAAAAAGCAGAAGACCAGGGATTTGAGGTATATACAGCAGCTGAAGCAGCAAAAAAAGCGGACATTATCATGATCCTTATCAATGATGAAAAGCAGGCAGCTCTTTACAAAAATGATATTGAGCCGAATCTGGAAGATGGAAACATGCTGATGTTTGCCCATGGTTTCAATATCCATTTTGGCTGTATTGTTCCACCGAAGAATGTGGATGTAACTATGATCGCTCCAAAAGGACCTGGACATACAGTTAGAAGCGAGTATCAGGCGGGCAAGGGTGTTCCGTGTCTGGTAGCGGTTCAGCAGGATGCTACAGGCAAGGCTCTTGATATGGCACTGGCATATGCTCTGGGAATCGGCGGAGCAAGAGCGGGCGTTCTTGAAACAACTTTCCGTACAGAAACAGAAACAGACCTTTTTGGAGAGCAGGCAGTTCTCTGCGGCGGTGTATGTGCTCTTATGCAGGCTGGATTTGAGACCCTTTGTGAGGCTGGCTATGATCCAAGGAATGCATATTTTGAGTGTATCCATGAGATGAAACTGATCGTAGATCTGATCTATCAGTCTGGTTTTGCAGGAATGAGATATTCTATTTCCAATACTGCTGAATATGGTGATTATATTACAGGACCGAAGATCATCACAGAAGATACAAAGAAAGCCATGAAAAAGATTCTCTCTGATATTCAGGATGGTACTTTTGCGAAAGATTTCCTTCTGGATATGTCTTCAGCAGGCGGACAGGTTCACTTTAAAGCCATGAGAAAGCTTGCTGCTGAACATGAGTCTGAGAAAGTAGGAGAAGAGATCCGTAAGCTGTACAGCTGGAACGGAGAAGACAAGCTGATCAATAACTAAAAAATAAGACCCTCTGTCATGCGGCAGAGGGTCTTTGAATGACTTTATCAGGAAATGGAGACAGAATAACTGTTAATCTTTCGTAAAAAAATATTGAAGAAGGGGAAACTCTTCTTCTTTTTTTCTGCATACAAATCCAATTTCTCTTTCAGGGAAATTAAACCCCATGGGGACTTCTGAGAGACTTCCTTTTTCTAATTCTTTTTCTACGAACTGACGGACAACACCGGCAATCCCAAGACCTGTCTCTGCAAACTGGATAAGGAGATCCATGGTGCTGACTTCCAGTATATGAACGGGTTCCATGTTATGCTCCTTTAAACGGGAATTTATGGTCTGCCGGGAAATATTTTCTTCATCAAGCATCATAAATACCGCATTATGAGACAAAGGTTCTCCGGGATAAAGCCGCTGCTGAGCAGAGAGATATTGTGTGGCAGCTACAAAAGTATCATTCACTTTCATGATCGGGCGAAAGTAACAGCCATGGAGATTTCGTGGTTTACCGATGAGCCCCACATCAATTTTTTCTTCTTCTAAAAGTCGCAGGGTTTGATAAGTGTCCTGACAGGAGATGCTGATCCGTACCTGAGGATAAGCAGAAATATAAGGTTTTAAACGGGACAGAAGTACATACCGACAGAGCGTGGTACTGGTACCCAGCCTCAGATGTGGAGTTTTTCGGGAACGGTTATGGATGATGGAATCTTCTCCTTCTGCAACAAGTTCAAAAGCCGCTTTGATTTTGTCGAAGAGGAGTCTTCCGTCGGCAGTCAGAAAAACACCTCTGGAACTCCTTTTAAAAAGCTGAGTGCCAAGGTTTGTTTCAAGTTTTTGTATTGCACGGCTGACAGCAGGCTGGCTGATATACAGTTCTTTAGCTGCAAGAGAAATATTTCCGGTTTTTCCGACAGTATAAAAAATATGATACAGAGACAGATTTTCTTTCAAGTTAGTTCTCCTTTATATTATAACTTATATGCATAATAAATATGAATAATATATATTTGTATTATAACAGCGCCTATGCTAAAATAACAATATTAAAAAAGAAATCAATAATAAAAATATATGCGGAGGAAAAAACCATGGGAATGACAATGACACAGAAAATTCTGGCTGCACATGCCGGTTTAGATTATGTGGAAGCAGGTCAGCTGATCGAGGCGGATCTGGATCTGGTCCTTGGAAATGATATTACATCTCCGGTGGCGATCCATGAAATGGATAAAATGAAAGTGAACTCTGTATTCGACAAAGAAAAGATCGCTCTTGTAATGGATCATTTTATACCTAATAAGGATATTAAATCAGCAGAACACTGCAAGTGTGTACGTGAATTTGCATGCCATCATGATATCACAAATTATTTTGATGTAGGAGAAATGGGAATTGAACATGCGCTTTTGCCTGAAAAAGGACTGACAGTGGCAGGCGATGTGATTATTGGTGCAGATTCTCATACCTGTACCTATGGAGCTCTTGGAGCTTTTTCTACTGGAGTAGGAAGTACAGATATGGCAGCGGGAATGGTAACAGGAAAAGCCTGGTTCAAGGTTCCGGCAGCTATCCGATTCCATATTACCGGAAAGCCCAAAAAATGGGTCAGCGGCAAAGATGTCATTCTGCATATCATAGGAATGATCGGTGTGGATGGAGCGCTTTATAAATCAATGGAATTTGTAGGGGACGGAATCAGATATCTTTCTATGGATGATCGTTTTACTATTGCCAATATGGCCATTGAAGCCGGTGGAAAAAATGGGATCTTTCCAGTAGATGAGCAGACGGAAGCGTATATGAAAGCACATTCCAGACGACCTTATAAGGTTTATGAGGCGGATGAAGATGCAGTCTATGATGCGGAATATACCATTGATCTCAGTACTTTAGAGCCAACCATTGCGTTTCCTCATCTTCCGGAAAATACAAAGACGATTTCGGAAATCAGTGAAGATGTGGTGATTGATCAGGCCGTGATAGGCTCTTGTACAAATGGAAGAATTGATGATCTCAGGACAGCAGCAGAGATACTTAAAGGACATAAAGTGAAAAAAGGTGTTCGCTGTATTGTGATCCCGGCTACACAGGGAATTTACCTTCAGGCTATGGAGGAAGGGCTTCTTAAAATTTTTATTGAGGCAGGTGCCGTTATCAGCACCCCTACCTGTGGGCCTTGTCTGGGCGGTTATATGGGTATTCTTGCAGCGGGAGAAAGATGTATTTCAACAACGAACAGAAACTTTGTAGGACGTATGGGACATGTAGATTCTGAGGTTTATCTGGCGAGTCCGGCAGTGGCGGCTGCAAGTGCAGTAACGGGAAAAATATCCGCACCGGAAGAACTGGGGTTATAAGGAGGAGAAAAAGATGCAGGCAAAAGGCAGTGTATTTAAATATGGGGACAATGTAGATACAGACGTGATCATTCCTGCCCGTTATCTGAATTCCTCAGATCCGGCAGAGCTGGCAACTCATTGTATGGAAGACATTGACAAGGATTTTGTCAAAAATGTAAAAAAAGGCGATATTATTGTAGCAGATAAAAATTTCGGGTGTGGTTCCTCCAGAGAGCATGCTCCTATTGCCATTAAAGCGGCAGGAGTGAGCTGTGTGATCGCGGAAACATTTGCAAGGATTTTTTACAGAAATGCGATCAATATCGGACTTCCTATCATTGAATGTCCTGAAGCCAGCAAAGGGATCCAGGCGGGAGATGAGATCGAGGTGGATTTTGATTCCGGAATGATTTATAATCGCACCAGAGGAACGGAATATAAGGGTCAGGCTTTTCCGGAGTTTATGCAGAAGATCATCCAGGCAGGCGGACTTGTAAATTATATAAATGAAAAAACTGAATAAGCAGAAGTACGGCTGTCAGTCTTAAAGGGACTGGCAGCCTATTATTTTGTCGTATCCTGAGGGTATAATTTGACGAACGAATTTCGTTGACTTTTATGCATTTTAGAACTAGAATTAAATTATCTTAACAAGCAGGTACATCTACCTGCAGCCACCTTCTTCAGAAGGCATATCGGGGAATTTTCCATATAAAATTAAGAAAGTTATTCAGACATCAAAAAATGATATCTGGATATATATAAGTTATGTTGTTTTTTGGGAGGTTAAAGAAGCCTGACTTCTTTGGTCTTATATAAAAGAATACGCCGCTTTCTACCCTCTGGCAGGGAGTCTTTAGAGTATAGTTACTCTTCTGGTTATCTTTAAGGTGTCATTCAAAATCAAATTCAATTCTGTTGTTCTGGTCTGTTGTATCCTGTTATGAGGGAAAGCGAGCGTGATCTATGAGAAATAATATGCGGGGGAGAGCCCCGCCAGGGAATAAAAATAAATGATCAATATTTGAAAGAGGATGGATAAATGAAAAAGGGCAGGTATAGTTCAAAGGCAATGCTGCCGGTCATGGTGCTGATATTATTCATGATCTTTGTTTCGGCAAGAAGGTTTTCTGTAAATGTGGTTTTGTCAGGTTCCATGGAGCCGGCTTTGGAAACAGGCGGAATCGTGATCGCTGATACACGGAAACGGAATCCGGATACAGGAGATATCATTACCTATCGGCTGGGTGACATGAACGTTACACACAGGGTGATCGGAAAAAGAAAGAACAGATACATAACAAAAGGAGATGCAAATGACAGAAAAGATCCTGTTATGGTCAAACCGGAACAAATTACCGGTACAGTTGTTCTGGATATTCCTTTTTTAGGATATGCGGCTGTGTTTCTTCAGCAGAAGTCAGTGTTCTGTCTGCTTGGCATTATGTTCATTCAGGAACTTATTTTGCTTGGTATTCACTGGAAAGGAGAGCGCAGGAACAACTGTGCGAAAAAAATATGAAAAAAATAAAAACAAATATGAAAAAAGCGTTTATTTTAGCAGGAGCAATATGTCTTGCAACAGTTGGAGGGATTTCAGCTTATTTAACGGATTACGATAAAACAGTCAATCAGTTTACCGTAGGAAAAGTAGATATCCAGCTGGAGGAGCCGGGATGGAAACCAGAGGAGCATACAAAAATAGAGCCGGGAAAAGACATTCAGAAGGATCCTCAAATTCGTAATACAGGTGTCAATGATGCTTTTGTATATCTGGAAGTATCAGTTCCTATGGCTGATGTGATTGCTGCAGATCAGGAGGGAAACCGTCTGGAACAAAAGGTTCAGGAATTATTTTCCTTTACTGCAAAAAACAGCTGGACTAAGCTGGAAACAAAGAGAAAAGCAGATAATGTTGTATATGTCTATTCATATAATCATATTTTAAAACCAGAAGAAACAACAGAGTCTCTTTTTGATACCATTAAATTCCTGAATATTATTGAAGGGCAGCTGGATACACAGCAGCTTGATATGCCGGTTAGAGCATATGCGATCCAGACTTCATATACGGGAGGGGATAAGGGAACAATCCCGGAACAGGCAAAAGCAGCATATGAAAAATATGTGAACCAGAATAGAGGTCAGGAAGGTCAGGTGACAGAATGACTGATATTCGGATAAGAAAAAAGGGGACAGGAAATGAAAAACAGAAGGAAAGCAGTCGTATATCTGGTTGCTTTAACAATGACTTTATTGGGAATTGGAGGAACTGCAGCATATCTGACTTCTTTTGACAGCAAAGAGAATGTTGTGGCAGCAGGAAACAATACGACAGGAATAGAGGAAGAGTTTCCGGATCCGACACCTACACCAGTGGAACGTAATCCGGAGTTTACAAAAAAAGTGTGGGTTTCTAATTATTCTCCAGGTGAGGATGGATTTAATGTGGACTGTTATGTGAGACTTTCCCTTGGTTATTCCAACCATGATATCGGTAAAGCTGTTGTTTTGAAAAATTTGGACCGTATTAACTGGATCTTGAAAGAAGACGGATATTATTATTATCGTTATCCTCTGAAAGAAGGGCAATCTACAACACCGCTGTTTACAGGATTTTATATTGATTTTTCCAGAATGGATAAGACATATCTGAATCAGATATCAGAATTCAGGATTCAGGTTTATGAAGAATCTGTACAGGCAGCAGGCTTTTCTGATTATCTGAGTGCCTGGAAATATTATCAGGAGCAGATTTGAAAGGAGCGTGAGGCAGATGAAGAAACTGGCAAAATTTGCAGCAGCTGCAGCGGCAATGGTATTTCTGGGATTGACAGGTGCGTATGGGTATTTTTCAGACAGCCTGACAGTGACAAATCATATTGCTCTTGGTGATGTGAATATTGGATTGAAGGAATATCAGAAAAAGGGAAGTACAGAGGTGCTATATACGAATCCGAAAACTGTGATCCCGGGAGAAACGATTTCTAAAATACCACGTATCACAAATTTGGCAAAGCCTTGCTGGGTAAGAGCCAGGATCACTTATAAAAATGATCGGGATCATGTAGATGGATTCCAGGATGAAATGCTTTTAGGAATGTCTGAAGACTGGGTAAAACGAGGGGAATATTATTATTTTACCAGGATATTAAAAAGAAAAGAGTCTGCTGATCTGTTTCAGGAAGTAACCGTACCGGCTGTGTGGGGGAAAGAACATTCAGGACAGAAGTTAGGAATTGTGATACAGGCAGAAGCTATCCAGGCGGCAAACTTTACTCCGGATTTTTCTGGAATGTCTCCATGGGGGAATCAGAAAATACAGCTTTGTGTACATGAAGAAGACGGTGCTGCAGCATGCAGAGGCGAAAAGATGAATCTTTCTGTGGAGTTTAACGGAAAGGCTCATAAACTTGTTTCTGTTCCGGGAGATTTTTTTGTTAATCTTGGAGCCGCCATGCCGGGAGACCACTTTGAAGATGTGGTGGATGTTTCGAACACGACAGAGAAAGAGGCGGAATTATTTTTTCATACGGCAGTGAAAGGGCAGGACAGCAGTAAGCTGGAACTGCTGAAAGGAATCCAGCTTACGATTTTTATGAATGATAAAAAACTGTATAAGGGAACTCTGGATTCTCCTGGTCTGGAAAAAGAACATTCCCTTGGAAGCTTTCAGCCGGGACAGAATGGAAAGCTGAGATTTATACTTAATGTACCGGCTGAATGGGATAATTCTTATGCTTTGAGAAAGGCAGACGTCCAATGGATCTTTACCGTAAATGAAGAGGAACCAGAAGTGCCGGAAAGAACTCCGCAGGGAGGAGGATATGAACCTGAGAGGCCTGCCGGAAGAAGATCCCCGGTGAAAACATCAGATGGTCTTGATCCGGAGACGGCAGTTTTTGTTTTCTTCTGTTCTGGAGCAGCGGCTCTTATTGGTCTGGCATATCTGATATGCAGGAAAGGAGGGCGGAAGGAGTGAAAAAAACAATAGTAAGCCTGCTGCTTGCAGCAGTATTGGGTCTTTCGGCGCCTGGGGCGGAACAAATAGAAAGACAGAATCTGGAAGACAGTACAGAAAACTTTGCAGATGATGATGCGGAAGAGATTTTAGAAGAGGATATCTTTGTAGACGAAGAACTGGATGAAGATGGAAATATGGATCCGGAGGATGCTCCTGATGCAGAAAATGAGACAGGCTCTCAAGAGGATTCGTCTCTGCCGCAAGATCTTTCAGATATCATAGCAGATCAGGAAGAAACAGAAATATTGGAAGAATTTACCGGTACTTATTTGACAGAGGACGATGCACAGTTTCTGTCAGGAGAAACTCCTGAGGAGGAACAGATGATTGAAGAGATTGAAAAAGGACGAGTGATAGGCTTTGCTCCGGCTTCTCTTTCAGCTGTTGGAGAAGAAGAACTGGAATCTGCGGGATATACGGAGGGAAAAGCATCTGCAGCTCCACTGAAGCCAGGGCGCTATCGTCTGATCTCTACATCAGTGATTGCAAATTGTGATGAAGTCTGGACATCCAGTTCTGCTATACATGCCAGAGTAAGGTACATAGAATATGTGGATTCTGATGGAAATATAAAAAGAGCACCTCTGTATTGTTTAAAGGCATCAAAGATGGGAATTGACGACACTGGAGATGCGGGAATCGATCTGAAACCTGAGGCTGTTCGCTTTTTTTCCAATTCAACTATAAAGAAAATACTGTATTTTGGTTATGGAGGACCTGGCGATATCTGTGATGATTATGATCCAAGCTGTTCACATGTAAACTGGTCAAAATGGCAGAACAGATATGTATTTACACATCAGGCATTATCCAAGGTATATGCCAATGATGTAAATGGAGCTACACAGTCTCAGATTGAGCATGTAGGGCTGGTGCGTTTTATCAACAAGATCAAGGGTCTGAAAATTCCAAACAGAAGCGCAGTGAAGATTCGGGCTATGGATAAAAGTGGAAATATGGTGACTGCAAATCCACTAAATATCAATATGATCCTTTACAGAACCAGACCGTCCTCCGGCTTCAGCTGGCTGGAATCAGAGTTTGAAAAAGGGTTTCAGATTTCTCCTTTATGTTCGGTTGTTGATCAGGGAGAAACAGGAAATGGAGTGACTGTCTGGAGAGGAAACAGTGATGTGTGGCAGCTGGCATATTGGACCAGCGAAACGGAAGCAAAAAAGAATCCGGAAAGACCTGCTGTATTGAAAAAAGGAAGCAGCGTGAAGTTGAAAAACGGATATTGCTTTCGAGTGGTTTACCCCAAAAAGGTTTCAGGTGTCAAATATTTTTCATGGAAAATGCTGCTTCGGCCGGTTAAATATATTCTGGTAGACGGATCTGTTCAGACGGGAATGGATATCCAGGATTTTGGTGCCTGTGTGTATCAGGGTGACAGAGGACTTCTGAAATTAAATCTTGTTTTTCAGCCAATGGGAACCATTGCTATGAAAAAGACCTGTTCACAGACAGGACATCCGGTAAAAGGGGCAGTATATTCTTTATATGCAGCACAGGATTTGTACAGCGGAGGAATACTGATGAACAAAAAAGATACTGTAGTTGCAGAAGAGATGACAAATGAAAACGGACAGATTATTTTTAACGATCTGATACCGGGAAACTATTATATTAAAGAAAAAACAGCAGCTCCGGGATATCTGATATCATCAGAAACTGTGCCATGTACAGCTTCAGCAGGAAAAACAACACCTGTTTATGTGAAAAATGACCCTGATATACAAGGCTCGGTATCTGTAGAGAAAGTAGCAGAGGGAACTGACATCCATTTGTCAGATGCAGAATTTACACTTTTTACATGGAATAAAGCATCAGGAAGATATGAAAATGGACGCCGGCTGACTTATCAGGCAGATCAGAGAAGATATATGGCTGACGGTCTGATCTACAGTGAAAATAATCAGGGTAAATATAAGATCATAGAAACAAAGAATCCTGCAGGATATACCGGAAGCTGGAGTCAGGAGTTTGTATTAACAGAAAACGGGACAAACCGCAGCTTCTTTTACCGTGTAGAGAATACACCGGTGAAGGAACAAAGAGTAGAAATACGAAAGCAGGATTCTGTGACGGGAAGTTTTCTGCAGGGTGCAGAATTTCGGATTTATGAATGGGATCAGGCGATATATGGCTATCGCCCGGAAGGTAAAATCCTGGAGTATGATGCAGGGACTGAAGTGTACAGAAGTGAAAAACTGCAGATTACAGACGAAAATCTTGGAAAATACAAAATCCTGGAAACAAAAAATCCTGAAGGCTATCAAGGAAGCTGGAGTCAGGAAATAAGACTTTCCGATTCGAATGTGCAGCTGCAGTTTTATGTGAAAAATGATCCCATACCGGGAAAATATGGATCTGTTTATATCAGAAAAAAGGATTCTATAACAGGAGAAGCTCTTTCAGGAGCAGAATTCAAAGCATATGCATGGAGTGAAGCAAAAGGAGCTTATGCAGAAATGGCAGAACGACAAGATTTTATTTTCCATAGTGACAGAAATCTTTACGTTTGTTCAGATCTGGAGATCACAGAGGATAATAAGGGCAGATTTTTGATAAAGGAGATGAAAGCTCCGGATGGATATCATGGAAACTGGGAAAAGGAAATCGTTCTTGAAAGAGATGGTCAGATTCTGGAATTAGAAGCAGTAAATGAACCAGAACAACTTCCATTTGGTCAGATCACAGTGATAAAAAAGATAAAAGAAGAAGAAATTACCTGGGCGCATGGAAATCCTGCCTTTTCTTTTGTGATAACAGGAAATGACAGTTATGGAATGCAGAGAAGATATGAAGAGACAATTGTGTATACGCCGGGAGGGTATACAAGAGATGGAAATGGAAATGCAGTTCTGTCCGTAACTGTTACAGGGGTTCCTCTGGGAAATTATCAAATATATGAAAAGCAGGTTCTTCGCTATTATCTGGAAAGAGCAGAAGCCGGTACCTCTAATGTAAGTATCATAAATACAGGAAGCCCCCAATATGGAAGCTGCCCTCGGGATATTGCTTATGGAACAGCAGCTCTCAGTACAGAAAACAGAAATGCGTCTCTTACATTTTATAACCGTAAAAAACGTTATGATGGATATTCTCATAATAATTTTGTAGAAAATATGGTTCCAATCATAAAAAACAGTGAGGGATCGACTATCACAGACTAGTATAATGAATATAGAGGAAACTTAAAAAAGAGTCTCCGTTATTACGGAAACCCTTGGTTTTAAAGGAAAAATCGGGGCAACAGGATTTGAACCTGCGACCTCGCGGCCCCCAGCCGCGCGCGCTACCAAGCTACGCCATACCCCGGTAGAGACTATTATAACAAAGTGTGTATGATTTTGCAATAATTTTTTTCATATATGCTGTTCTGAAAACTTTTAACTTTTTCTGTTATTTTATAAAATTGAAAAGGTATAATCTGCTGCTATTTTTTTCTTGACAAAGACCCGGTATCGTGTTAGTCTATACCCAACTAATAATTTAATACATAAATGCGTTGATAAGGAACAGTACATAAGGACTGGAGCCCAGAGAACTGTCGGATGGTGGGAGACAGTGGAAGGAAATTATGGAACTCGCCTTGGAGCATCTGCCTGAACTTCCTGGTGAAAAGTAGGTGCAGACGGCAGCCACCGTTATAAGGAAAGGGTATAAGAATTTTCTGTGTTGGCTTACAGATATTCCGTATCCGCTGAGTGTATGAAGTTATTCATAAAAAAGAGTGGTACCGCGAAGGAATAAATCTTTCGTCTCTTATAAAATAGTTAAGAGACGGAAGATTTTTTATTTACCAGGAAAGCTGGTACAGAATGTAGTACTTTTCTGGTAAATAAAAACGCTCCGCGGGGATTTTCCTGATATATCCTCAGGGAGACAATCAAACGTATAAGAAATCGGAGGGAAAGAAATGAAAAATGTATCAAAGTATCAGAGACAGTATTATATGCCACCTGTTAAATGCATGAAATGGACGGAAAAAGAATATGTAGATAAGGCTCCTATATGGTGCAGTGTTGATCTTAGGGACGGAAACCAGGCATTGGTGATACCAATGAGTCTGGAACAGAAAATAAAGTTTTTTAAACTGCTTGTAAAGATCGGATTTAAGGAGATTGAGGTTGGTTTTCCTGCTGCATCTGAGACAGAATATACATTTCTTCGAACTTTGATCGAACAAGATCTGATTCCGGAAGATGTAACTATTCAGGTTCTTACTCAGGCAAGAGAGCATATTATCCGTAAAACTTTTGAAGCAGTAAAGGGAGCGCCGAAAGCTATTATTCATGTATATAATTCCACCTCTGTTGCACAGAGAGAACAGGTGTTTAAAAAATCAAAGGAAGAAATTATCCAGATAGCAGTAGAGGGTGCAAAACTTCTGAAAAAACTGGCAGAGGAGACGGAAGGTAATTTTCAGTTTGAGTACAGTCCGGAAAGTTTTACAGGAACTGAACCGGAATACGCCCTGGAAGTTTGTAATGCAGTTCTTGATGTATGGCAGCCAACTCTGGAAAATAAATGTATCATCAATCTTCCGGTGACGGTACAGCTTTCCATGCCGCATGTTTATGCAAGCCAAATTGAGTATATGAGTGAAAATATGAAATACAGAGAAAATGTGATCCTTTCTCAGCATCCTCATAATGACCGCGGCTGTGGTGTGGCAGATTCTGAAATGGGACTTTTGGCAGGCGCAGACAGGGTAGAAGGCACACTTTTTGGAAATGGAGAGCGTACAGGAAACGTAGACATTGTAACACTTGCAATGAATATGTATTCGCAGGGTGTAGATCCGGAACTTGATTTTTCAGATATGTCCTATATCAGTGATGTGTATGAAGAATGTACTGGTATGAAGGTAGATGAAAGAAGTCCATACAGTGGGGCTCTTGTATTTGCTGCTTTTTCAGGTTCTCATCAGGATGCTATTGCCAAAGGAATGCACTGGAGAGAAGAAAAGGATCCCAGCCGCTGGACAGTTCCGTATCTTCCAATCGATCCTACTGACGTGGGAAGAAACTATGATGCTGATGTGATCCGTATTAACAGCCAGTCTGGAAAGGGTGGCGTCGGCTATATCCTGGAGACTCAATATGGTCTGAATCTTCCTGCAAAAATGCGGGAAGCTATGGGCTATGCGGCCAAGGCTGTTTCTGATCATAATCATAAGGAACTGCGTCCTGACGAAATCTTCAGCCTTTTCAAACAAACCTTTGAAAATGTAAAAGAACCATATAGTATCAAAGAAGTACACTTCCAGCAGAAAGAAAGTGGAATTGTTACACAGGTAACTTCCTGCTTTAATGGAAAAACCATTACTACAGAAGCCACTGGAAACGGACGTCTCAATGCAGTCAGCAATGCATTGAAAAAGGCTTATGAACTGAAGTTTAATCTGGTCACTTATCAGGAGCATGCGTTGGAAAAAAGCTCCAGTTCAAAGGCGATTGCATATGTTGGGATACAGAAGCCGGATGGAAGCCTTTCCTGGGGAGCAGGAGTGGATCCGGATATTATCCATGCGTCTATTGATGCTCTGGTTACGGCAATCAATAACCGATAAAGGAAAAATGTTATCAGTTGAAAAGAAACCAAAAAAGGCAGCTTATCAGAAGCTGTCTTTTTTGTGGATATGTAATCCAACAGCTTAAATTATTTTGTGAAAAATGAAAAAATATAGATTTTTTTTTAAATACCTGTTAAAATAAAATTAAGTATGCCCATTTGGCAGGGCAGACTGTATATCTGTTATTTAGATATTAATTGATAAAAGAAAGGAAGTTCATATGCTAAAGATTAAAAGCTATGTAAAGGTGAACAGTATTGCTGAAGCCTACGAGCTGAATCAGAAAAAAAGTGCCTGTGTTTTGGGTGGTATGATATGGCTGAAAATGGGAAACAGAAATGTTTCTACAGCAATTGATCTTTCGGGTCTGGGGCTGGATACTGTTCAGGAGCTGGAGGATGAATATGTGATCGGATGTATGACAACACTGCGTGATCTGGAAATGGATGAATCCCTGAATACATTTACACAGGGAGCCATCAGAGAAAGTCTCCGTCACATTGTTGGAGTACAGTTCCGTAACTGTGCCACGGTAGGAGGAAGCATTTGGGGGAGGTATGGATTTTCTGATGTCCTGTCGATGTTTCTTGCTATGGATACCTGGGTGGATCTGTATCAGGCTGGCAGAATCCCTCTTGCTGAGTTTGTAAAAATGAAAAAAGACAGGGATATTCTGCAGTCTGTGATTGTAAAGAAAACACCTTTGAAAACTGTATATCTCAGCCAGAGAAATACAGATACAGATTTTCCGGTCCTTACCTGTGCGGCATCTTTGATCGGAGAACAGCCAAGGACAATTATCGGTGCAAGACCTGGCTGTGCTATGGTGGTAGAAGACAGGGAAGATCTTCTTTATGGATTTACAGAAATGTCCCAAAAAGAAAAGACAGAGGCGATCCGAAGATTTTCAGAATATGCGGCTGCAAATGTGCCGGTTGGCAGCAATATGCGTGGATCCAGGGAATATCGCAGGCTCCTTACGGAAGTATTGACCAGAAGAGCCTGGGAAGCATTAGGAGGGATAAAAGAATGAATCTGAGTTTTTGGCTGAATGGTGTTTACCGTCATGATGAAGTAGAACCGGATACGATGCTTTTGGATTTTTTGAGAGATAAAGGCTGTTACAGTATTAAATGTGGCTGTGAGACCTCCAATTGTGGTCTGTGTACTGTTCTGATGGATGGGAAACCGATTCTTTCCTGCAGTACGCTTGCTCTTCGTGCAGAGGGGAAGAAGATCGTGACAATGGAAGGAATGCAAAAGGAAGCAGAGGAATTTGGTGCTTTTCTGGCAGATGAAGGTGCGGAACAATGCGGATTCTGCAATCCAGGGTTTATTATGAATATATTTGCAATGGAGAATGAACTGGAGGATCCTACAGAGGAGGATATTAAGGAGTATCTTGCGGGAAATCTTTGCAGATGTTCAGGATTTGTGGGACAGACGAGAAGTATTCTGAAATATCTTCAGTACAAAAAAACAAAGAAGAGGGAGGAGGCAGAGGAATGAGTTATGTCAATAAGCCGGTAAGAAAAAAAGATGCCATGGCGCTGGTAACCGGGAAGCCGGTATTTACCAATGATCTGGCACCGAAAGACTGCCTGATCGTTAAGATTTTGCGAAGCCCTCATGCGAATGCCTGGATTGAGGAGATAAAAACAGGTACAGCAAGGCAGGTCGGTGGAGTTGTGGCTGTTTATACATATAAGGATGTACCTCAGAAACGTTTTACTCTGGCAGGACAAACCTATCCGGAACTGAGTCCTTATGATCATTATATCCTGGATCAAAGACTGAGATTTGTTGGGGATGCAGTGGCGATCGTTGCAGCGGAAACAGAGGATGCAGCCGAGAAGGCGCTGAAAAGGATCAAAGTAAAATATCGTGTGGATGAGCCTGTACTTGATATGCATAAAGCAAAGGACGGAAAGATCCTTGTACATCCGGAAGAAGACTGGGAGGCAAAGGTTCCGGTGGGAGCAGACAATAAAAGAAATCTTTGTGCCTCTGGTGTGGAAGAATCCGGTGATGTGGAAAAAATCCTTGGAGAGTGCAGATATACCGTAGACCGAACTTATCATACAAAGGCCAATCAGCAGGCTATGATGGAAACTTTTCGTACTTATTGTTATAAGGATCATTTTGGACGTCTGAATGTGGTTTCTTCTACACAGGTTCCTTTCCATGTAAGAAGGATCCTTGGCAATGCACTGGATATTCCTTCATCAAAAATCCGTGTGATCAAACCCAGGATCGGAGGTGGATTTGGAGCGAAACAGACATCGGTAAGCGAGATCTATCCGGCTTTTGTTACCTGGATGACAGGCCGCCCGTCCAAAATCCTTTATTCGCGTTATGAATCGCAGATTTGTGCATCTCCACGTCATGAAATGGAAATACGTGTGAGAGCGGGAGCTGATGAAAATGGAATCGTCCGCGCTCTGGATGTTTATACTCTTTCTAATGCAGGAGCTTATGGGGAGCACAGTCCTACAACAGTAGGACTAAGCGGACATAAATCCATTGCCCTTTACCGTCATACAGAGGCGTATCGTTTTGCCTATGATGTAGTGTATACCAATGTGCAGGCAGCAGGAGCATATCGGGGATATGGGGCTACCCAGGGTATTTATGCAGTGGAATCTGCAGTGAATGAACTGGCTCATATGATGCATATGGATCCAGTGAAGCTGCGCGAACTGAATATGCCGATGGAAGGGGCGCTGCTTCCTGCATATCAGGATTGTATCACAGCGCCCAGCTGTACCATGGATCAGTGTATGAAGCGGGCAAAAGAAATGATGGATTGGGATAAAAAATATCCATATAAAGATATGGGAAATGGCAAAGTCAGAGGTGTAGGCGTTGCTATGGCTATGCAGGGTTCCTCTATTGCAGGTATTGATGTAGGCGGGGCAGATATGAAGCTGAATGAGGACGGATCTTATACTCTGGGACTTGGATGTACGGACATGGGTACCGGATGTGATACGATTCTTTCTCAGATAGCTGCTGATTGTTTAGAGACCTCCATTGAGAATATTGTGGTATTTGGTGTAGATACAGATATTTCTCCTTATGATTCCGGCTCTTATGCATCAGCAACTACCTACACAACAGGAATGGCTGTTTTTCAGGCATGCCAGGAGCTGAGAAAGAAAATTTGTGCTCTGGGAGCCAGAATGCTGGAGACAGAACCAGAAGAAGTGAACTTTGATGGTGAATTTGTATTTACAGATGAGACACATAAGGTATCTCTGAAAGATATCGCAATTAAAGGAACCTGTGGAAACACGCAGGAACTTCAGGTTACCAGAACTCATTGTTCACCAATCTCACCGCCGCCTTTTATGGTAGGTATGGCAGAGGTTGAGGTAGATAAAGAAACCGGAAGCGTTAAGGTGGTTGATTATGCAGCTGTAGTAGATTGCGGTACACCGATCAATCCAAATCTTGTACGGGTACAGACTGAAGGTGGAATTGTTCAGGGAATCGGAATGGCACTTCATGAAGATGTCCAGTACACGGAGAAAGGAAAAATCCGCAATAATTCCTTTATGCAGTATAAGATTCCGTCTCGTCTTGATATCGGTGATGTTCGGGTGGAGATTCGTGGAAGCTATGAACCCAGTGGTCCGTTTGGTGCAAAGTCTGTAGGTGAACTGGTTATCAATACTCCGTGTCCGGCAATTGCAGATGCAGTTTATAATGCTACCGGGGTAAGAGTACGGGAACTTCCCATTACTCCGGAAAAAGTTGCTATGGGAATCCTGAAACAGAAACTGGAGAAGTAAGATGGGCATGGTAATGAAAGGATTTTTGGCATTATGGTGGCTGGTGGTGGTTCCGGCTGCAGCCGGATTCCTTTTTACAGGCAGAAGGCAGCTGAAAATTTCTGAACTTTTTCTTCACGGATATCTTCTGCTTTTTGCAGTAATGGAAATTTTGGTCCTTCCTATGATCTTATTAAAAATGCCTCTTCATGTTCTGACTGCAGTATATGGAATTCTTGCCGCAGGATTTGCGGCAGGAGGAATGCTGTTCTGGAAAAAAAAGAACAGTAATAAGAATCAGTTGGAAAAGATGGAACGGCCATCCATATATTTCTGGATGGCTGTTCTGGTGATTATCCTCCAGGTGCTTATGTGTGCAGCTATGGCACACATGGATGCAGACGATTGCTTTTATGTTGCAGCAGCAGCAACAGATGTCCATACAGATTCTATTTTTGCGGTGGATCCCTATACGGGCTGTGAATACAGAACTCTGCCCAGGCGTTATGTACTTTCTCCGTTTCCTGTTTTTCTGGCAGTGGTAAGCCAGCTTAGCGGAGGACTGCATCCGGCGATCATGGCTCATATGGTTTTTCCTGTGATTTTTCTGCCGATGGCATATATGGTGCAGTATTGTCTTGGGGAAAAATTATTTGCAGGAGAAAGAAGAGCCAAAGATATT
Source organism: uncultured Blautia sp. (assembly GCA_900553515.1). Classification (GTDB taxonomy): domain Bacteria; phylum Bacillota; class Clostridia; order Lachnospirales; family Lachnospiraceae; genus Blautia_A. Next base: position 29,143 of record USDN01000030.1, read on the forward strand.
TATCTCCTTTTGGCGGCATGTATATGCAGCTTTTCGGGATATTCCGTATATAATGCAGGGAACTTCCAAATGGTCCGGATCTGGCAGGGAAAAGCGGTTCTTGCATCTGTTTTGCTTCCTTATCTGATGTGCCTTTGTATATCGATATTTCTTGGGGAAAAAAGAAAAAATTCATGGACAGTTCTTCTTTTGACTAATATCAGCTGTTGTCTTTTGTCCTCCATGGGAATTATCCTGGCACCTGTCATGACGGGGGCCTTTCTGGCAGTGTCCTTAGTAACGAGAAGAGACTGGAAGCGAGTGACAAAGGGACTTTTGTGCTGTCTTCCTTCGATCATTTTAGGCGTGGCATACATTTTGATAGGCTGACAGGAGGATGGAGATGAAAGAAATATTTCAACAGACAAAAATCTTCTGGAATAATTACTGGGGAAAAGGTCTGGTCATGTGGCTGCTTCTGGCCTCCATTCTGTTTCTCCTGATATTCCGCAGGCATAAAAAAAGTACGAAATATCTGATTCCATATACAGTAGTTGTGCTGGCCGTATTTTTTTGTCCAATATCTGCAAAGGTTATTCAGAAATGTATTGGAAGTACCGTATACTGGCGTGTACTGTGGCTTCTTCCGGTAATTCCGGCGATTGCATCTGCCATGACAGAATTTCTGAAAGAGCGAAAAAATAAAGGCCTCCAGTTTGTATTTGTTTTATTGTGTATAGCTGCGATTGTTTATTCTGGAAAAGGGATCTATGAGGCTGGAAATTATAGGCTGGTAAATAATTATCAGCAAGTTCCGGACGAGGTGGCGGCTATTTGTGAAATGGTAAAAAAAGATGCCGGTGATTCGGAATTCCTTCTGGCAGCAGATAATTATATCGGGCCGTATGTACGTGTGTACGATCCGTCTATCTGTATGATGTTTAACAGAGAAGGCCGTGGAAACGCCGGTGCAGGTGCAAGACGATTGTATCTGGAAATCAATGCGCCGGTATTTAATTATACCAATATAGGTGCAGTGGGAAAACGCATTATGTGTAATTATCTTGTGGTAAAGATCCCGAACGAACAACAAAAAAAGGAAATGGAAACCCAGGGATATCAGGAAGTGGGAATAGCTGGCAAGTATAGTCTGTACCGTCTTGGTGCATCTGCCGATGCAGTCAGAAGCCCTCTGCTGGATCGGTGGGAGTGGGGAATGAGTAAATAAAAGCCGGTGTTTGACCAATGGCATTAAGCTAAGATTACAAATTAAGATCTCAGTATTAGAAAATGCTGGGGTCTTTTTATAAAGTTTACTGCTTTTTCTGCTTTGCTGGATGCTGATACTCTGTGATCTCTTCTTTATCAAGGATTTTCCAGAAAACAACTATTTCGGATTTCGCACCTTTTTTACATGAGCGCCTAAATCCTGCCATTGCTTAAAGGTTGCATATTCTCCGCTATGCTTCAATAGCATCTGATTAATAATTGAATACGGTTTTTGCTGATTCTATTGTATGCTTCTGATCTTGTTCCTGTCCATGGCTTTTCCCATGGGATAATTATAATATATAGGGTACAATATATCAACATACAATTCACCTAAACTTTGTGCATTTTATATATAGTACCCTATAATGCTTTTTGGTATAATATATATGGATATAGAAAGTTGGTGAAATAATGGCGTATTCAGAAGCACAAAAAAAAGCAACAATAAAATACATGAAAAATAATTTGGATGATATTAAAACTAGAGTGCCTAAAGGAAAGAGGGAAGAATATAAAGAAAAAGCTCGTTTATTAGGATATGACAGTTTTAACAGTTTTGTAGTTCAGGCAATTGAAGAAAAAATTAATAGAGAGGTGTTAAAAAATGAGTGAAAGAGAACAGGCAAAACAAATTATTGATAGGCTTCCAGAATATAAAATTCGTAACATATTACTGTTTCTAAAAGGTGTAGCCTTTGATGATGATATAGAGGATGATTTATACTGTGAGAAATTATACCAGGATTATCTTAACTCATTGTGCTACTTAAAATACGACTGCTTATCGACTCAAAATTGCCCAGA
>USDN01000031.1 GCA_900553515.1 uncultured Blautia sp.
AGTAGTGAAAACACGTACTTAAGACTAGCCGTCGCGCTAGCGACTTGGTACAATTGAGAAATGTTATTGTACAGTACAGTATTAAAACTATTTTGCGTTTATAAAAGCACTAAATGATATCTGGAGGAAAAAAATGAAGTATATGAGACAATTTGGAATCATTCTGGGGGTTACCTGTGCAGGGGAACTGATGAAATATTTTCTTCCTTTGCCGGTTCCGGGAAGTATTTACGGACTCCTTCTGATGTTCGTGCTGCTTTTTACCAAAGTGATCAAGGTAGAACATGTAAAGGATGTGGGGGAATTTCTTATAGAGATCATGCCTTTGATGTTTATTCCGGCCGGTGTGGGTCTGATGTCATCCTGGAATGATCTGCAGGGATTTCTGGTTCCGCTTCTGGTGATTACAGTAGCTACGACATTTATCGTGATGTTTGTGACCGGAAAGGTGACAGATTTTATGATGGATCGTAAAGAAAAAAAAGAAGCCGAAGAAAACAGGGAGGAAGAGAAAGAAAATGGAAAATATAGTGCTTAATTCTGCCACGCTGGGGGTTGTGATCAGCCTTTTGACTTATGAGATCGGTCTGGCTGCCCGAAAAAAGTGGAAACTGTCGATACTGAATCCACTTCTGATTTCAATTCTTCTGGTGATCGGTATACTGGTTCTTTTTCGTGTGGATTATGAAAGCTATAATGCAAGCGCACAGTATTTAAGCTACCTTCTTACTCCTGCTACGGTGTGTCTTGCGATTCCTCTGTATATACAGCTGGATGTTCTCAAAAAAAATATAGTTGCCATTCTGACCGGAATTCTGTCCGGTGTACTGGCAAGTCTGGGAAGTATTTTTGCCATGGCTATGGCTTTTGGACTTAACCACAGGGAATATGTGACTCTTCTTCCGAAATCTATCACAACAGCTATTGGAATGGGAGTTTCTGAAGAACTGGGAGGATATGTGACCATTTCTGTGGCGACCATCATTATCACCGGAGTTCTGGGAAATATTATAGCGGAAACAGTGTGTAAGCTTTTCCGTATCCGCCATGCCGTGTCCAGAGGGCTGGCAATTGGAACGGCTGCTCATGCCATAGGAACTGCCAAAGCGATGGAAATGGGCGAAGTGGAAGGAGCTATGAGCAGTCTGGCTATTGTGGTATGCGGCCTTTGTACTGTAGCAGGCGCGTCTGTTTTTGCGAATTTTATGTAGCAAGCAAAATATGTTTTATGTAAAAACCCGGTAAATACAGGTATATCCTGTATCTACCGGGTTTTCTTAAAATGGACCTGAGGGGAATCGAACCCCTGTCCGAAAGCCTATCCCTTGCGGCATCTCCCATCACAGTCGCTGATTTAACATTCCCTTGGCGGCACGCCCACCGACAGGCTTACCGCTTCAGTAGCTTCATGATACATCTACCGGGGCAAAGCTTACCCGGCAAGGTTTCTCACATAGTCGACGCCAGATTCCTGATGTGTGAGTGCATCAGGGCTGACGAGCAGCAATTAGGCTGCTAACGCGTACTGTTCGTTTGCGTTTATATTTAGTTTCCCGGTTGGTACGCAGTCCAGGAGTCTGCGGATGGCTTCCCCAACTTCAAAGCCCCCGTCGAAACCAGTACAAGCCCTTATATAATAAGATAATGACTGGCGTACAGACGAACGTAAGCTTTACTGTCTCTATATATTAGAAGAAATATCGGCATCTGTCAAGAGGGGAGATACTTTTATTTTAAGCTCTTACATCCTGATGTTTCAGATTCCATACAGAGACCAGACAGAGGAATACAGAAAAAACAGTTACGGATATAAGAAATGGAAGAAAATCCTTTAAAACAGTGTCTTTGGTACCATTGGAGTTCATGCCCAGAAGCATGAGACTGTACGGCCAGAAAATGCCGATGCCTTCATTATTAAATAATACGCCCAGGACGCTTCCGATCAGTCCGATTCCCACCGGAATGGAAAAACTTCGGATCCTCATAGAGAGAAACAACTGGAGACAGCAGATGGGGACCGCGCCCAGAGTTCCTCTTAAAATCCAGATTACAATTTCCGGAGGGCAAATCCCCGGAAGACCGGCAAGCTTGCCGCTGATCAGATAAAGGATTCCGGTCCATAGCTGAGTCATAAGGGTAATAAGCAGGATCCATACCAGTTTTCCAAAGAACAGATCAGAGACAGGAACAGGGGCTGTCATGATCTTATTCCAGTTATTATGTCGGTGTTCCAGCCTCCAGATATAAGAACAGTACAGACCGATCAGCGGAGCAAAGAAGAAGCTGGCATAAAACAGTGTATGCTGCGTCCAAAGAGAGTACCACTGGGATTTCAGGATCCCCAGGTTCTGCATATAATTAAAGGTTCCCATGACAGCGGGGATAATCGGGATCAGAATACAGGCAGGAAGGATCAGGGTGTGGCGCAGTTTCTGTTTTTCTGCGCGGATACATCGGGTCAGCATAATCTATACCTCCTTTTTTGTAAAAACAGTCCGGCACAGCAGGAAAACGAAGATCCCGAAAGCCAGAAACAGGATAAATTTACGGGTTGGAAAAGGAATTTCGTAATAATGGATGATCCTTGTGTCCTTGTTCCAGTCCATCCCTACGGTAGAAAAAACGGCATAGTACCCCCATAGCACGAATCTTGCCACAGGTGCAGGGAAAAACATGGAAAAAAGACCAAGGAAACTTCCGGCGATCCCGATTCCCAGAGGAAAAAGCTGATTTTCTGAAAGAAGAGACAATGTCTGCTGGATTATCAGGATCACTGCACTGACCGTAAGGACAGTAAGGAGATAAAGAAAAAAATCTCCTGCCCGGAAGCCGCCAAATTTTTTGATACTGCCGAAAAAAAGGATCAGCAGCCCCTGGCCGAAAGTGAAAAACACCAGATACCTGAAGCCGTTCAGATATTTACAGTCAAAAAAACTGCCCGGCTTCTGTACCGTATAGAGAAGCTTCAGAGTGTCTCCTTTGACTTCCATATCACAGATCCTGCTGGCGGTCACGGAGATCATCAGGGGAAGAAGGATCGCATTCATGACAGGAAGCTGATAAAACAGCATGGTATATCCGGTTTGGAACTCATCTGGCTTCATCGAACTGATCTGCCACATGGTCCACAGAAAATAAAAACCCAGAAAGCCAAGAGGAACAAGAAGCGCTTTTGTATGCTTTACTTTTTGATGTTCTGCACGTATTTGTGACGATAAGAATTCTGTCATAAACTCACCTGCTTTCCTGTAAGCTGGAGAAAGATATCTTCCAGACTCATCTGCTGTTCTTCCAGACGCAGAATCCCGATTCCGGAATTTACCAGAAGAGCCACTGCGCGCATGATTCTGCTGTCTTCCATAAGTTTCAGGCTGAGACGTCCGTCCCTCCACTGAGCAGGAATACCGGAATTTTTCAGCTGCCGGAGAGCAGCCTGATCGTCAGAGGTGTGCAGGTAAAGCCTTCCCCGGCTGTGTTCATGAAGGACGTTTAAACTGTCCTGAAAGATCAGCTGTCCCTGATTGATGATTCCCACATGAGTTGCCATCTGATCCATCTCAGAAAGAAGATGGCTGGAAATCAGCACTGTAATCCCGAAAGAAGCAGGAAGAGAACAGATCAGTTCCCGCATTTCCTGGATTCCGGCAGGATCCAGTCCGTTTGTGGGTTCATCCAGCAGAAGAATCCTGGGATTTCCAAGAAGGGCAGCCGCAAGTCCAAGGCGCTGCTTCATGCCAAGAGAATACTGACTCACCTTTTTGTCCTGCTGTCCTTCCATGCGGACAACGTGGAGTACGTGCTGGATTTCCTTTTCCGGCACATTTTTTAAGGTACAGATAATCTGAAGGTTTTCTTTTCCGCTTAAATGTCCGTAATAGGCAGGCGCTTCAATCAGCGATCCTGTCTCAGACAAAATTGCTAAACGGTTTTTGGAATTTATTTCTTTTCCAAGAATCTGAATCTGCCCTTCTGTTGGTTTTACCAGCCCCAGAAGCATTTTCAGAGTAGTAGATTTTCCGGCGCCGTTAGGTCCGAGAAAGCCGTAAATACTTCCGCCCGGTACACGGAGATCGATCTGGTCTACCACAGCCTTTGCTTTATATTTTTTTGTGAGAGAATCTGTAACAATTACAAATCCCATGTCAGTTACCTCCTTAAATTCTTTTCTGATCTGGGATAAGTATAAAAGATCAGGCTTAGGTGAGGCTTAACTGTACCTTATTTTTACCTTAACTTTTTCCGGCGGCAGTTGGAATGGAATAAAAAATAACTTATAATAAGGAAAGAAGCTGAAAATATAAATGCTGGAGGTTTTTATGGGATTATATGAACATAAGATCATGCTGGTGGACGATAACCGGGAGCTGCTGGAAATGATCGAAGATATATTGAAACAAAGTGGTTATAAGAACATTGTAAAGGCAGGATGTGTCCGTGAAGCTCTGGAAACATTCCGGATAGAAAAACCGGACATGGCAGTTCTGGATGTGATGCTTCCGGACGGAGACGGATTTCGTTTGTTCCAGAGACTGAGAGAGCAGTCGGATATTCCTATTTTATTTCTTTCTGCAAAGGACGAAGACAGAGACCGGCTTTTCGGGCTGGGACTTGGAGCGGATGACTATATCACCAAGCCTTTTCTTCCTCCGGAACTGGTGCTGAGAGTAAGTGCCATTTTGAAAAGAAGCTATCGGCAGGCGTATCAGGATAACGGAGAGAAGAAGCGTTTATGTCTGGGAGATCATGAGATTCTTTTTGATTATGGGTTTGTCCGGTACAGAGGGGAAGAAATTCCTTTTACAGCCAAGGAGCTGATCCTTTTGCAGAAGCTTAATGAGAACAGAGGGAAGATTGTAACCTTTGATGCATTGTGCAATGCAGCCTGGGGAGACGGATACTATGGGTATGAGAACACGCTGATGGTTCATATCCGGCATTTGAGAGAAAAAATTGAGGAGGATCCTTCCCATCCCCAGTGGCTCCTGACTGCACGGGGACTGGGATACCGGCTGGCATCGGACAGGGGAGGAAGTATATGAGAAGCCTTTTTCGGATCATCAGACGTTATTCCTTTACAGCGGGAGCAATCATCTGTGTGATCCTGCTCAGTAATGTGATCGCTTTTTTTACCTGGGGATACCAGAAAATGGAGGTGTCCAGGAGGCAGGATTTCCGCAGGAGCACCCTGGAAACCATCAGCAGAGAGCTTTTTCAGGAAAATGGTCAGTGGGAGCTGGGGGAAAAGGGGATTCAGGAACTGGAGAACTCGGATCTTCAATGGTGCATGGGACTTGATAAAAACGGACAGGTAGTCTGGGAGTGGAGACTTCCCGGGAATTTCGCCCATTCCTACAGTAATGCAGAGGTGGCAAAATTCAGCAGATGGTATCTCAATGATTATCCGGTGGCTGTATGGGATGCAGGAAATCTGCTTCTTGTAGTGGGGCTGGATCCGGATTTCTTTGTCAGATACAGTGAGGTTTTTCCTCTCAGCGACATAGATATGATTCCTCAGTACCTGAAAGTGATCCTGGTGGTAAATGCAGCGGTGATCCTGTTTTTTGTCTTTCTTCTGGGCTATCGTTTTTACAAGGCGCTGAAGCCTCTGGGAACCGGAGTGGAAAAACTGTCCAGACAGGAACCGGTGCGGCTGAAAGAAAAAGGCATGACCAGAGATCTTGCGCTTCAGATCAATCATACCTCAGAAATCCTCCAGGAACAGAAACAGAGACTGAATAAAAGAGATCAGGCCAGAACTGAATGGATCTCTGGAGTTTCTCACGATATCCGAACCCCTCTGGCTCTGATTGTAGGATATACAGACAGGCTGGCAAAAAGTCCGAACCTGACAGAAGAGGAAAAAAAGATTACAGATACGATATGCAGACAAAGCCGGCTTATCAGTCAGCTGGTCTCTGATCTGAATCTTACTTCAAAGCTTGCTTATGATGCGCAGCCACTGCATCTGTCAAAATGTTCTCCGGCTCTTTTGCTAAGAGAATGTACGGCAGATATTTACAATGAAGAACTGGAACAGGAAAATGGACAGACAGAGGTAGAGCTGGAAATTTCTCCGGAAATGGAAAAAGCAGCTGTTTTTGCAGATGGAAATCTGGTTAAACGTGCTCTGCGTAACCTGATCGGAAACAGTGTGCGCCATAATCCACAGGGGTGTCAGGTTATGATCCGCCTTTACGAAAAGGATGGAATGGCGTGTTTTTGCATAACAGATTCCGGAACGGGGATTCCGCAGACCGTAGTAGAAAATATGGATTCACAGACAGAAAAGATCCATATTATGGGGCTTCGGCTTGCACGGCAGATCGCACGGGCACATGGCGGAAATATGGAATTTCTCAGACGGGAGACAGGGACATATGATGTAGGGATACGTTTTCCTGTTGAACAGGAGGAAAAAGAGCAGTAACAGCATTGTATTTGGGAAAAATAGCGTCTATAATAGCAGATGAATATTTTGAAAGGATGAAAAAGATTATGTACACGCTGAAAAAATTTATCCGCTATTACGGACCTTATAAGACAGTGTTCTTTCTGGATCTTTTCTGTGCAGCGATCATCAGTATGGTGGATCTTGCATTTCCCCAGATCCTGCGAATACTGACGGCTACGATTTTCAGGGAAGAACCTTCCAGGATACTGAGAGCCCTTCTTCCTGTCGGAGCGGCTCTTCTTATCATGTATCTGATCCAGAGCTTCTGTGTTTACTATGTAGGTTATCAGGGGCATATGATGGGGGCAAAAATGGAAGGGGATATGCGCCGGCAGCTGTTTGACCACTATGAAAAGCTGTCTTTTTCCTATTACGATCAGAATAATTCCGGTCAGATGATGAGCAAACTGGTATCGGATCTTTTTGATATTTCAGAATTTGCACACCACGGTCCGGAGAATCTGTTTATTTCCCTGATTAAAATTGTGGGATCTTTTGTTTTTCTGTTTCTCATCAACTGGAGACTTGCGATTCCGCTTCTGATCCTTGTTTTTGTAATGTTCATGTTTTCCATGAGGCAGAATAAAAGAATGCAGGAAACTTTTATGGACAACCGGAAAAAAATCGGAGATGTGAATTCCAGTCTGCAGGATACGCTGGCAGGAATCCGTGTGGTACAGTCCTTTGCCAATGAAAATGTAGAGCGTGAGAAATTTGGAAAAAGCAATCATGCTTTTCTTTGTTCCAAAAATGCAAATTACAGGTGTATGGGAAACTTTATGGGCTGGAACCGATTCTTTCAGGGAATGATGTATCTGGTTACCCTTGTGTTTGGCGGCTGGCTGATTGCCAGAGGAAAAATGAATGCCGGAGATCTTGCCATGTATGCGCTTTATATCGGGATATTTGTAAGTCCGATCCAGATACTTGTGGAACTGATTGAGATGATGCAGAAGGGTTTTTCCGGTTTCCGCCGCTTCCTTGAAGTGATGGAAACAGAGCCGGAAATCGTAAATGCACCGGATGCGGAGCCTCTGAAGAACGTAAAAGGGGAAGTTTCCTACGAAGACGTATCCTTCCACTACAGTGATGATGAAACTCCGGTTCTGGATCATATTTCCTTTAAAATCCCGGCAGGCAGATCCATAGCGTTAGTAGGTCCGTCCGGAAGCGGAAAAACCACAATCTGCTCCCTGCTTCCAAGGTTCTATGATGCCACAGGAGGAAGGATTACTGTGGATGGTCAGGATGTAAGAAAGCTGACACTGGAAAGTCTGAGAAATCAGATCGGTCTTGTGCAGCAGGACATTTATCTTTTTGGAGGAAGCATCAAGGAAAACATTGCATATGGAAAGCCGTCTGCTTCCATGGATGAGATTATTGATGCGGCAAAAAAAGCAAATATACATGATTTTATCATGTCTCTTCCAGATGGATACGATACTTTTGTGGGAGAGCGTGGAACCCGTCTTTCCGGCGGACAGAAGCAGCGGATTTCTATTGCCAGGGTATTTTTGAAAAATCCGCCGATCCTGATTCTGGATGAGGCTACCAGCGCTCTGGATAATGAAAGTGAGCGCTGGATCCAGAAAAGTCTGGAGGAGCTTTCCAAAAACAGAACGACTATCACCATAGCCCACCGGCTTTCCACAATTCGGAATGCGGATGAGATCCTGGTTGTGGCAGACAACGGGATTGCGGAAAGAGGAACCCATGAGGAGCTCCTTGCCAGAAATGGGATCTACGCCCATTACTATCAGATGTCCTGATAGTTCTGTGAGGCGGAATATGATTTTTTGTCTGTAAATGACATGCAGGAGAGGATTCTTCTGTTACAAAAGCTGGTTCAAGACTTGGAAAATTCTAAGCTTCTGCTTCTTTGCAAAAACAATCCCCCGAATGCTGAACTCGTCTGCGACTCAGACAGCAGCATCCGGGGGATCAATGCAAATACGCAGAATCCAAGAATTTTTATCCAAGTCTTTCAATTTATGCTGTACTCTACTGCTCCAGTACCACGGTCTTATGGTATCTGGCATTTTCTTCAAGGAGGGCTTTCCATTCTTCATTTTCCAGCTCTTCGTTGTAGTAACGAACTTTCAGGTCATCCATATACTGAATGTAGTCTACCAGATAAACATCAATGGAGGATACATTTCGATCCTGGATGGCGTAGTTGTTTATGCTGCCGTCAGAATCGTTGTAGGGCATCATATTTCCGTCAGCATCGAGAGTGACGATAAAGCAGTCGGAGTTGGAACCTTCTTCATAAAGTGGATTGACGGTAAGCTCATAAGGGGTTTTTACAACAGAAGCCAGTCCGATACCATCCTCGTTTGTTTCGTTGATCTCAATGGTTTCTGTCAGGGAGTTATCAATAGTAACGGGAATATCAAAGCTCCAGTTTCCTTCAAACCAGTAGTTTTCGTGCTCATTGGGATGCTGACTGTATTCTGTCGGCATCTGGTTCATGACCTCCCGGAATTCCTCGTCAGACATATTCTGCAGTTCTTCTTCGGAATAGCCGCTGTTCCAGTATTCAGGCTCCGCCTTTGTTCCGGTAAACTCACTGATAGACAAGTGAAGGTCAAAAGTTTCAGGAAGCTCAACGGGCTTCACATATTCAGACTGGAGTGCGCCTGCCTGTGCACTGACTTTATCATTAAATTCTCCCAGAAGCGCATAGCCTTCTTCTGTTTCGTCATTCAGATCTTCATGAGTTACTCCCATTTCGTCCAGGACAGCCTGTACCATTTCGTCATACTTTTCATGATACTCGGTGGTATCCTCAAGTTTGGTGTTTAAACGGAGAATACAGGCATAAGTGTGGTCATCCAGAAATTTTCCTTCCGGATTCATATACTGGGTACCGGGATTCAGCTCTGCCTGGTCTCCTTCCAGAAAACTGTAGCTGGCATCTGCGATCATGGATATCACAGGCTGGTCTTCCTGATCCATCATGGTTTCCGGGAACGGCTCTTCACTGACTGCCTGCATGGAAAGATAAACAGCCTGATCGTTGGCATAAACTTCAGAAAAGGTAATGGTAAGTCCGTCTGCAGTTTTGGTATAAACTGTTTCAGCTGGTGCAGCGTTTTCTTCCGGCGCTGTTGCCTGAGAGTCGGAGGAATCTTTCGCTGGCTGTGACGGATTCTGCGTCGGTTCCTCAAGGGCAGTAGCTTTATCTGCAAAGTTTCCAAAGAAGCTTACGCTTTCCTGAAGCTGTTCAAAGAGTCCTCCTACAAAAGGAAGTTCTCTTGCCATAACCGGATTAGCTGCACAGAAGACAAAACCCACAGCCATTACGGCAGCCATGCCTCCGGCGATTTTGGCGCCGGTTTTCATCCATCGGTAAGAATCTTTCTGGGGCTTTTTCTGGACAACTGTGTGGTCTTCGATCATACGGTAGGCACGATTTACTTTTTCATGCACAATCACCGGGATATCTACGTCCTTATTCAGTTCTTCTCTTAATTTTTTTTCATTATTATTAAATGTCATCATGCATGTTCCTCCTTTATTTGATACTGATAGGCTTCCGCCAGTATGCGGCGTCCTCTCTGAAGACGGGTTTTTACGGTGCTTTCTTTCATATTCAGGATCTGACTGATATCGGCAGTGTTGAATCCTTCCATATAATAAAGCAGAAGGATGCTCCGGTATTTTTCGTCCAGAGGAGCCAGAAGCTGGTTCCATTCACTGGTTTCAAAATCCTCTTCATAAAAAGGGGTATCAGGAATCTGATCGGTGTACAGAGTCAGTTTTTTTCTGTGAAGGATATCCTTACATTTATTAATCAGAATCCTTGTAAGCCATGTTTTAAAATATTTGTTGTTTTTTAAATTTGGAAGATTTTCATAGCAGGATAAGATGGTATCCTGTATGGCATCTGCGGCGTCTTCATCATTTTTCAGATAGGATCGTGCGATTTTATACATGCTTTGGGTCTGCATATCCATGAGACGGCAGAAGGCATCGGAATCTCCTTTTTTTGCCTTTCGCAGTAAGTGTTCTGTCATATGGTTCCTCCCTTATGTAAATGGACCGGTCATTGGATGGGGTGCTGTAAGCGCCTGTGTTTTTGTGTTTCTATCTATTAGACGTGCAGAATACAGAAAAGGATTCAAAAAAATAAATTTTTTTTAAAATATTTTTTCGTTCACAAATCCAACATAAATTTCTGATAGGATAAAAACAGAGATTTATGCAAATTTATAATTACTGCTGTGAATGAAGCGGACAGTAGTTTATAAACAATTATATACAAAAACAGGAGGTATGGATATGGATGCCCTGAAAATACTTGTAGTAGATGATGAAAGCCGTATGAGAAAGCTGGTAAAAGACTTTTTGACAAAGAAAAGTTTCCAGGTTCTGGAGGCCGGAGACGGCGAAGAGGCTATGGATATTTTTTATAAGGAAAAGGATATTGCTCTGATTATTCTTGATGTAATGATGCCTAAGATGGACGGATGGGAGGTTTGTCGTGAAATCCGCAAAAACTCAAAAGTTCCGATCATCATGCTGACGGCAAGAGGAGATGAAAGAGATGAACTTCTGGGATTTGAACTGGGAGTGGATGAATATATCTCCAAGCCGTTCAGCCCCAAGATACTGGTTGCAAGAGTGGAGGCGATTTTAAGAAGAACCGGACAGGATGCGGCAGAAAATATTCTTTCAGCCGGAGGGATCGTGATTGATAAGGCTGCCCATCAGGCCTCTGTAGATGATGAACCGATGGAACTGAGTTTTAAGGAATTTGAACTTCTGACTTATTTTCTGGAAAATGAGGGGATTGCGCTTTCCAGAGAAAAAATCCTGAATTCTGTGTGGAATTACGACTATTTTGGAGATGCCCGTACTATTGATACTCATGTAAAGAAACTAAGGAGCAAGATGGGAGACAAGGGAGAATATATTAAAACTGTATGGGGTATGGGTTATAAGTTTGAGGTCGAGCCGTCATGAACAGACATTCTTTGAATAAGAAAGAAAAAAAAAGAAAGTTTCATCCTTTGAGAAGACAGCTGGAGATTCTTTTTATAGGGCTGCTTGTACTTTCTATCTGTTCGATCACCCTTATAAATATGTTGTTTTTGGAAAAATATTATATTGCAAGGAAAACAGAAGTATTAAAGTCTGCTATGACTGACCTTCAGGGTCTGCGCCTGACTACGGATGAGGAAGGCAATGAGACCGCAGAGATTTCTGATACATTAAGACGGACATGTTCCCAAAATAACCTGTCATGGATGATCATTACTGCAGACGGGCAAAAAGTGGCAGCTGTAGGCGGAAGCGAAGGAATGCTTCAGGCACGGCTTATTGGTTATGCGTATGATCTGGATAAAAAGCATATGAAAACAAAAACACTTGAACAATCTGACAGTTATGTGATCCAGCAGGTCAGTGACCGGTTTGCAGGCATGGATTATCTGGAAAGCTGGGGGAATCTGGACAACGGATGCTTCTTTCTTATAAGAACACCTCTGGAAAGTATCCGGGAAAGCGTTTCCATATCTAACAGCTTTTATTTTGTGGTAGGTATCTTTATTATTGCGGTCAGCGCTCTGGTTCTCTGGATAATTACCAGACGGATCACGAATCCGATCAGTGAACTGACGGTGCTTTCCAGAAAAATGAGTAATCTGGATTTTGAAGCAAAATACAGAAGTCAGGCAGGAAATGAGATCGATGAACTGGGGGAAAATTTTAACAGAATGTCGAAAGAGCTGGAAAAAACAATTTCTGAGCTGAAAGCTGCCAATAACCAGCTGCAGAAGGATATTGAAAGTAAGATACGGATCGATCAGCAGCGACAGGAATTTCTGAATAATGTTTCTCATGAATTGAAAACCCCTATCGCTCTTGTACAGGGGTATGCGGAGGGGCTGAAAGAAAATATTTCAGATGACCCGGAAAGCAGGGAATTTTACTGTGATGTAATCATGGATGAGGCATCTAAGATGAATAAACTGGTAAGAAATCTTCTGACTTTGAACCATCTGGAAGAGGGGAGAGACGAACTGGCAATGGAGCGGTTTGATATTGTCAGTCTGATCCGGGGAGTTCTCCAGTCCATGGATATCATGATTCAGCAAAAAGAAGCAAAGGTTTCTTTCCAGGCGCCGGAACCGGTGTATGTGTGGGCAGACGAATTTAAGATCGAAGAGGTGGTCACCAACTATACCAGTAATGCCCTGAACCATCTGGAGGGAGAAAAAGAGATTGAGATTTGTGTGATTCCGGAAGGAAACCAGGTAAGGATTACTGTTTTCAATACAGGAGCTCCTATCCCGGAGGCAGACATTCCAAACCTCTGGAAAAAATTCTATAAGGTGGATAAGGCAAGAACCAGAGAATATGGTGGAAGCGGAATCGGCCTTTCCATTGTGAAAGCGATCATGGAAAGTCATCACCAGGAATATGGCGTTTGTAATTATGACAATGGTGTCGAATTCTGGTTTACCCTGGACACAAAGAGTGTGAATTAAGACGAAAATCGGCAGATGTAAAGAAATCCCTTTGCATCTGCCTTTTTTTGGAGTATAATCGACATATCTTAGGAAAAAAGGGGACAGCATATGATTGGGATTATAGATTATGATGCAGGCAATATCCGCAGTGTGGAAAAAGCCTTTGCCCATTTGGGCGAACAAACAGTGGTTTCCCGTGATCCAAAAGTGCTGATGGATGCGGATAAGGTGGTTCTTCCGGGAGTGGGAAGCTTCGGGGACGCCATGGGAAATCTTCATAAATACGGACTTGTCCCGGTGATCCATGATATGGTAAATTCCGGGAAACCGTTTCTTGGAATCTGTCTGGGTCTGCAGCTTCTTTTTGAAAGCAGCGAGGAAACTCCGGGAGTCGAGGGACTTGGGATCCTGAAGGGCAGAATTTTAAGGATTCCGCCTGCACCTTCTTTAAAAATTCCCCATATGGGCTGGAATTCCCTTCATCTTCAGAATAACGGAAGACTTTTTCGGGATATTCCGGAGGATACTTATGTGTATTTTGTCCATTCTTATTATCTCCATGCGGAAGAGCCGGAAATTGTAAAAGCAGTAACGGACTACAGCACGGAAATTCATGCTTCGGTAGAGAAGGATAATGTATTTGCCTGCCAGTTCCATCCGGAAAAGAGCAGCCGGTACGGATTGAAGATTCTGGAGAATTTTGCAAAGCTTGACAGGGAGGAAAGATAGATGTTTACAAAAAGAATCATTCCCTGCCTTGATGTGAATAAAGGCCGGGTGGTAAAAGGGGTAAACTTTGTAGATCTGAAGGATGCGGGAGATCCGGTGGAGATTGCCCGGGCCTATGATGCGGCCGGTGCAGACGAACTGGTTTTTCTGGACATCACAGCTTCCTGCGAGGAGAGGGATACCGTGGTGGATATGGTCCGTGCCGTGGCCTCCAGCGTGTTTATTCCCTTTACGGTAGGCGGAGGAATTCGTACCGTAGAGGATTTTAAAAGACTTCTCCGGGAGGGGGCAGACAAGATTTCTGTTAATTCAGCAGCGATCGACCGGCCGGAACTGATCTCTGAGGCGGCAGAAAAATTCGGAAGCCAGTGTGTGGTGGTTGCCATTGATGCCAGAAGAAGACCGGAAGGCGGATGGAATATTTATAAGCACGGGGGCCGCCTGGATACAGGCCTGGATGTCATAGAGTGGGCCAAAAAAGCCGAGGCTCTGGGCGCAGGAGAAATCCTTCTTACCAGTATGGACTGTGACGGTACAAAAGCAGGCTATGATATGGAACTGACCCGTGCGGTGGCAGATGCAGTTTCCATTCCGGTGATCGCATCCGGAGGCGCCGGAACTCTGGAGCATTTTTATGAGGCGCTTTCCGAAGGAGGCGCAGATGCAGCTCTGGCTGCGTCCTTATTTCATTACAAAGAACTGGAGATCAGCCAGGTGAAGGATTATCTGGCAGAAAAAGGAATCTCCGTACGAAGATAAAGAGGTGAATTTATGGCTCCGTTGTCAGGAGAATGGCTGGAAGCTCTCAGGGATGAATTTCATCAGCCATATTATACAAAATTATACAAAACGGTTATGCAGGAATATCAGACAAGAAAGATCTTTCCTCCTGCAGAGGATATGTTCAATGCCTTTCATTTTACACCCTTAAGTCAGGTGAAGGTTGTGATTCTGGGACAGGATCCCTATCATAATGACGGACAGGCACACGGATTATGCTTTTCTGTAAAAAAGGATGTGGATATTCCACCGTCTCTGGTAAATATTTATCAGGAACTTCATGATGATCTGGGATGCGAGATTCCGGACAATGGTTATCTGGAAAAATGGGCCCGTCAGGGTGTGCTTCTTTTAAACACGGTTCTGACGGTACGGGCGCATCAGGCTAATTCTCACAGAGGAATCGGCTGGGAACAGTTTACTGATGCGGCAATCCGTATTCTCAATGAACAGGACCGCCCGATTGTTTTTCTTTTATGGGGGCGCCCGGCTCAGATGAAAAAATCCATGCTGAATAATCCAAAACATCTGATCCTGGAAGCACCACATCCCAGTCCGCTTTCTGCCTACCGGGGCTTTTTCGGATGCAGACATTTCAGCCGGACAAATGAATTTTTAAAAGAAAACGGTCTGGAGCCTGTAGACTGGCAGATCGAAAATAAAGGAACGGAATAACCATGAGTAAAAATAATGACAATACACTTGTAAGGAACGCATCCTTTTTAATGGTGGCTGCGCTGATCTCCAAGATCATTGGTATGCTGTACAAAAGTCCTCTTTCCACAACTCTTGGAAACAACAGCTATGCCATGTTCCAGTTTGCCCAGAACGTATATTTTATCCTTCTGATGATCGCTTCCTTCAGTATCCCACAGGCAGTATCAA
This sequence comes from uncultured Blautia sp., assembly GCA_900553515.1. GTDB lineage: Bacteria > Bacillota > Clostridia > Lachnospirales > Lachnospiraceae > Blautia_A. The sequence goes on from USDN01000031.1 coordinate 15,322, forward strand.
AGATCATGGCAGAAAAGATCACCTTTCGCAGGTATCGGGATGCCCAGAAGGTATTCCACTGTGCACTTCTTTATGCAGTAGTGGCAGGCGTCGTCGTATCTCTTTTCTGCGTATTTGGTGCAAAGATACTGGTTCCGGATTCGATGGAAGGGGCAAGGCTTGCGCTTCAGATGCTGGCTCCTACGATTTTTCTTTCCGGTATCCTTGGGGTATTCCGGGGATATTTTCAGGCATATCGCAATATGATGCCGACCTCTCTTTCCCAGATCATCGAGCAGATTTTTGTGGCTGTGTTTGCCCTTGTGATGTCTTCCGTGATGATCGGTCATTTCAGCGGGGAAAGCGAGGCGGTTGTCCAGAAGTGGGGAGCGGCAGGCGCTACCATGGGTACGGGAGCAGGTGTGACCGCAGCGCTTCTTTTTATGCTTCTGATCTATGGCCTGAACCGGGGAAATATCAGAAAAAGGCTGAGAAGTGACAGGCGATCTGTAAATGAAAGCACCTCTTCCGTAATGAAAAGCATTATTCTTATCATTATGCCCATCGTGCTCAGCGCTTTTATTTACAATGTAAATGGATATATCAACAGCTATATGTATTCCGGGATCATGGGAGCAAAAGGGATGGATCCTGATCTGATCGGAAACCTGTATGCAGAGTATGGTTATTTTATGACCATCATCAATATTCCCCTGACACTGGCAAGCACAGCGCCCACCTCCATGATACCGGAGGTATCTGCCCATTATGCAAGAAGGGATATCCGCACCGCAAATCAGAAGATCGACAGGGCAACCTGGATCAGCATGATTATTTCCATTCCGGCTGCCGTTGGTCTGGCTGTACTGGCAGGTCCGGTGATCCGACTGCTTTTTCCGGGAACCAACGGGGAAGGTTCCTTACTTCTGATTCTTGGAGCTGTTACGATCATTCTGAACGGAAATTCCAATATTTCCAACGGAGTCCTTCAGGGAATCGGAAAGCCGAAGATCCCCATGATCCATGCGGCGGTAGCGCTGGTGGCGGATGTGATCGCCATGCTGTTACTTCTGTACTTCACAGATCTGGGAATCTATACTATCGTGATTGCCATGATCGTTTATGCGGTTGTTATGTGTCTTCTCAACGAAGCTGCCATGCGGAAATATATGCGTCATGTAAATCCATGGAGAAATGCATATCTGAATCCGCTTTTGGCTTCCGTACCTATGGCGCTGGTGGCAGGCGGTGTTTATTATGGTCTTAATTTTATTCTTCCGGAGGGACGGATCTTTCTGGCAGTGGAACTGATGCTTGCCATTGGCCTTGGAGGCATCGTATATCTTTTTGCTTATCTGTTTATCAGCAGACCGGATGAGGAAGAGCTGGCGGCTCTTCCCGGAGGAAGAATCCTGGCAGGAATTGCAGGAAAAATCCTCAGATAAGAATATGCTCCAGTTCCAGAAGATATTTTTTCTTTTCCAGACCTCCGGCATAGCCGGTAAGGTTGCCGTTGGAACCAAGAACTCTATGGCAGGGAACGAGAACAGAAATTTTGTTATGCCCCACAGCGCCGCCCACAGCCTGAGCGGACATGTGGGGCAGTTCTTTTTGCAAAGCCAGTCTGCGGGCAATCTCGCCGTAGGTTGTGGTCTGCCCATAGGGAATGTCGCAGAGAAGCTTCCACACTTCTTTTTGGAAATCAGTTCCTGAGAAATGGAGGGGAACAGAAAAATCCGGTTCTTTTCCGGAAAAATAGATCCGGAGCCACTGCTCTGTCTGTTCAAAAACAGGCAGGGCTTTTTCTTTATGTTCCGGATCAAGACCGAGTCCGAAATATTTTTGTCCGCAGAACCAGAGTCCGGTAAGCCCTTTTTCATCTCCTGCCATGAGCATTTCTCCAAGGGGAGAGAGAAATTGATGTGTATATATCATGAAAATTCTCCTTTTGTGAAATATATACATATTTTATCATGGAAAAATGTTTGTGCAATGTTTTTTAAAAGGAGATTTTTGACAATTTGCCAGTACCTGATCGATATTTTTTGTGCTATACTAAAAATCGGAATCCAGGAGATCAGGAGAAGATTATTATGGAAAAAAATTTAACGTCAGGCAGTGTGTTTAAGAACATTGTGTTCTTTTCTCTGCCTTATCTGCTGTCATATTTTCTGCAGACTCTGTATGGAATGGCAGATCTGTTCATTGTAGGTCAGTTTAACGGAGTGGACAGCATAACGGCAGTTTCCGTGGGAAGTCAGGTTATGCATATGCTTACGGTGATGATCGTGGGACTTGCCATGGGATCCACCGTTGCTATTGGAAAGGCTATCGGAGCACAAAGGAAGGAGCAGGCTGCGGAGGCAATTGGAAATACCGTAGTGCTGTTTATGGCAGTGGCTGCAGTTCTGACACTGGGGCTGTTGCTGTTTGTTGATCCTATTGTCCGTGTCATGTCTACTCCGGAAGAAGCCGTATCCGGTACGGTGGCGTATCTTACGATCTGTTTTATGGGAATTCCTTTTATTACTGCCTATAACATTATCAGTTCCGTATTCAGGGGTATGGGGGATTCAAAAAGCCCCATGTACTTTATTGCCGTGGCCTGTGGGGTAAACATCGTTCTGGATTATGTTTTTATCGGAGGGCTTCATTTAGGTCCGGCAGGCGCTGCTCTGGGCACGGTATTATCCCAGACAGTCAGCGTGATCGTGTCAATGGCAGTGATACGAAGAAGAAAAACAGGGATACGGATCCGAAGAGACGATTTCCGCCCACGGAGAGGAATGATGGGTCAGATCCTGAAGGTGGGAATTCCGGTAGCGCTTCAGGATGGGTTTATCCAGATCGCGTTTATTGTGATCACAGTGATCGCCAACCGGAGAGGACTGAACGACGCGGCAGCAGTGGGAATTGTGGAAAAACTGATCGGAATTGTTTTTCTTGTGCCTTCTACGATGCTGTCTACAGTTTCCGCCCTGTCAGCTCAGAATATCGGGGCAGGAAAATCAGAGCGTGCAGTCCGGACATTAAAATATGCGGTCTGCATCACAGTGGGATTTGGATTTGTGGTGGCTGTGATCACACAGTTTATTTCTGTTCAGGCAGTGGGATTTTTTACAGAGGATGCAGAGGTTGCCGTGCTTGGAGGACAGTATCTCCGTTCCTATATCTGGGATTGTATGCTGGCAGGAGTGCATTTCTGTTTCAGCGGCTATTTCTGTGCGCTTGGAATGGCAGGAATTTCATTTTTACATAATTCACTTTCTATTGTGTGTGTCCGTATTCCGGGGGCCTGGCTGGCATCCAGGCTCTTTCCGGATACACTGTATCCCATGGGGCTTGCAGCTCCGGCAGGTTCTCTGCTGTCAGGAGTGATCTGCATTGCAGCATTTTTGTACTTACAGAAACGCAGGAAAGGACGTGAGTCAGATGCATAAGGTATTTGGCAGGAAACAGGAAGGAGTTTATTATGAAAGACCGGGAGCTTATCTGATCCCTTTTGCCGGAGACAGGATTGCCGTGGTCCATACCCCCAGGGGGCTTTTTCTGCTGGGCGGAGGGATCCAGGGAAAGGAAAATGATCAGGAATGTATCCGGAGAGAATGTCTGGAGGAATGTGGATATACATGCCGGATCGGAGAAATGCTGGCGTCGGCAGAAGCCTACAGTATTCACGAAAGAAAAGGGCTTTTTCATCCTATCCAGCATTATTATCCGGGAGAACTGATCGAAAAGATTCAGGAGCCTACGGAAAAGGATCACAGCCTTCTGTGTCTGACTTATGAGCAGGTAAGGGGAAATATGTTTTCTGACATGCAGAACTGGGCTGTGGAGCTTGCGTGGAAAGAGAGGAAATAAGAAATGGATATGAGAAAAAGAAGAGATATGCAGCTTGCATATATAGCAGATGAAAGTGTGAATCAGGAGCTGCTGGCATGCCGCAGGATACTGCAGAAACTGAATTTTATGGATCGGTCTGATTCTGACGGTATCGCAGAAGTAGTAAGGGAGCTTCTGGGAAAATCAGAAAATGCATTTATTAATCCGCCGTTTTACTGCGATTACGGTAAACATATTGAAACAGGCAAAAATTTCTTTGCCAATTATAACTGCACAATCCTGGACGTAGCCAGAGTCAGGATCGGGGATAACTGTATGTTTGCTCCCAATGTAGCTATATATACCGCAGGTCATCCGATCCATCCGGATACGAGGAATACTTTTTATGAATATGGAAAAGAGGTTACGATCGGCGATAATGTGTGGCTGGGGGGAAATGTAGTTGTCTGTCCGGGTGTACATATTGGAAACAATGTTGTAGTAGGAGCCGGAAGCGTAGTGACGAAGGATATCCCTGACTGGAGTGTAGCTGCAGGGAATCCCTGCAAGGTGATCCGAAAGATCACGGAAGAGGACAGAAAAAAACTCTTTCGCAACGAGGAAATAGACGAGGAGGCCTGGGAGGATATCCTGTCCAGACAAAAATAAAAAGAACAAGGAGAAGAAAAATGAGCGCCAGACAAAATCATGCGATGGAATTACATGAGAAAGGATATAACTGCGCGCAGGCAGTGGCATGCAGCTTCTACAAAGACTTTGGTGTAGAGGAAGAAGAAATGTTCCGTATAGCCGAAGGATTTGGATTCGGCATGGGAATGATGGAGATGTGCGGCGCCCTTTCCGGTATGATGATGATTATGGGACTTGCCGGAAGTGTGGGAAATCCGGAGAAAGGACCGATTACAAAGGGAAGAACCTATAAGACGGTAAAAAATCATGTACTGAAATTTAAAGAAAAAAACGGTTCTTATTTATGCCGTGAACTGAAGGGCGTGGATACAGGCGTGGTTCTCTGTTCCTGTCCTCAGTGCATCCGGGATGCGGTTGCACTGACAGAAGAATACCTGAAGGAATGGAAAAAATAATTTTCTGAAACAGAAAAGGCGGAAGGAAATCGGTGAAACGGTTTCCTTCCGCTTTTTCTACGGAGTGGTTTGTATAAACTGACTGTTATAAAGCGTCTGGTAGAAGCCGCCTTTTTTCATCAGCTGTTCATGGGTTCCTTGCTCAATGATACTGCCGTCTTTCATAACCAGGATCTCGTCTGCATTGCGGATCGTGGACAGACGATGCGCCACAATGAAACTGGTACGTCCCTGCATCAGACGGTCAAAGGCTTCCTGTATCAGCATTTCCGTTCGGGTATCGATACTGGAGGTCGCCTCGTCCAGAATGAGCATAGGCGGAAGACAGAGCATAACGCGGGTAATGCAGAGCAGCTGTTTCTGTCCCTGACTCAGACTGCTTTCGCTGATTTCCGTATCAAGCCCTTCCGGGAGACGCCGGATAAATTCCCAGCTGTGGGAAAGCTTTGCCGCCCGGATCACCTGATCGTCTGTGGCATCCGGTTTACCGATGGTAATGTTTTCACGGACAGTTCCTGCTTTGATCCAGGTATCCTGAAGCACCATTCCATAGCTTTTTCTTAAAGAATGGCGGGAGAGACTGGAAACTGCCTTTCCATCTACAGAGATCGTACCGGAATCTACATCATAGAACCGCATCAGAAGATTGATAAAGGTAGTTTTTCCGCATCCGGTAGGACCTACGACGGCAATTCTTTTTCCGGGAGCTGCCTGAAGGCTGAAGTTTTCAATAAGGGGTCTGTCAGGTACATAACGGAAGGATACCTGGTCAAGCTCTACGTTTCCTTTTACATCTGCGAGGACTTCTTTTCCATCCGGGCTTTCCGGCTGCTCTTCTAAAAGCGCGAAGATTCTGGAAGCGCAGGCAAGGGCATTCTGCAGTTCAGTCACAACAGAACTGATATCGTTAAAGGGTTTCATATACTGATTGGCATAGGCCAGCATGACGGAAAGACCGCCAACAGTCAGCCCGCCGCCCGGGATCAGAAATGCGCCCACAAGAGCCACTGCCGCATAAATGATATTGTTGACGAATCGGGTGCAGGGATTGGTAAGACTGCTGTAAAAAACAGCTTTCAGGCTGGTGCTCTGCAGTTCTTCATTGATCTGGCGGAAACGCAGGGAAGCCTTGTCTTCATAACCGAATGCCTGGACAATTTTCTGATTTCCTATCATTTCTTCAATGAGGGCAGTCTGACGTCCTCTGGCGTCACTTTGCTTTCGGAACATCTGGAAGGTGTGGGTGGAAATAAATTTTGCCACAAAAAAGCTTAACGGTGTCAGCACAATGACCATGACCGTGATCAGGATATTTTTGGAAAGCATAAATACCAGAGTTCCGATGATGGTGACGATACCGGAAAACAGCTGTGTAAAGCCCAGAAGAAGTCCGTCTGAAAGAATGTCGGCATCTGAGATCACACGACTGATGATATCGCCGGTACTCTGGGTATCGAGCCAGGAAAGCGGCAGCTGCTGGATATGCCGGATCGCTTTTGCGCGAATGTCCCGGACGGTATAAAAGGTCATCCGGTTGTTGATCAGGTTCATGATCCAGGAGGCGCCTCCGGAAATGAGAACCAGAATCAGGATCTGACGGAGATACCCCCACATATGGGAGAAGTCCACCTGACCGGTTCCGATGATTTCGTCGATGGCGTGTCCAAACAGAACCGGAATATACAGCTGGAGCAGTACGGATGCAGAGGCCAGGAGGATACTCAGGATAAGAAGAAAACGATATCTCCCGATAAAGCGAAGCACCTTTTTTAATACAGCCATACTGTTTTCTTTCTTTTTTTCTGAACTTTTCATAAGGTCACCTCCCTGTGTTTTGCAGAAGCCGGTGTCTGTGGGTGTAAGCGTTCATATAAAATACGTTCCTCCGGAAACTGGGAGAAAAAGATTTCACGATAGGTTTCGCAGGTGTCCACAAGCTCCTGATGCGTTCCTTTTCCTGCAAGACAGCCGTCATCCAGAACAAGGATCAGGTCGCACTGGCGGATGCTGGCTGCTCTCTGGGACACCAGAAAAGAAGTGGTGGTTCCCTTTAAAGAAGAAAGAGCCTTTCGGAGAGCGGCGTCGGTTGCAAAATCAAGGGCGCTTGCGCTGTCGTCCAGAATCAGGATTTCCGGCTTCTTTATCAGAGCGCGGGCAATGGTGAGACGCTGTCTCTGACCGCCGGAAAGATTTTTTCCGTTTTGTTCCACCATATGATCCAGCTGCCCATCTTTTTGTTCTACTACTTCTTTTGCCTGCGCCATGGAAAGCGCCTGCCAGATTTCTTCATCAGAGGCGGTTTCGTTTCCCCATTTTATATTGTCGCGGATCGTTCCTCTGAAAAGCGCCGCCTTCTGAGGCACAACACCGATCTTTTGGCGCAGATCAGACCGGGAAAATTTCTGTATGTCCAGTCCGTGGATCTGGACAGAACCTCTGGTGGCATCATAAAAACGGGCAATCAGGTTTACAAGAGTGGATTTTCCGCTTCCGGTACTTCCGATGATTCCTACAGACTGTCCCTGTCTGACAGAAAAGCTGATATCAGAAAGGCTGGGCGCTCCGGTATCAGGATAGGAAAAAGTTACATGATTAAAGGAAACGATACAGTCTGTTTCCCCGGACATTTCTGTTTTTTCTTCATAATGCATGGAAGGAGTTACCTTCAGAACATCAGCTACGCGGCCTGCACAGGCTGCTGCTTTGTTCAGGGTGATAATCAGAGAAGCCAGCTTGATCAGTTCAACGATCATCTGAGCCATGTAGTTATAAAGGGCAACTGCCTGTCCCTGCTGCATATTTCCAAGATTGACCTGGATCCCGGCAGTGCTGATCAGGATCACAGTGGCGATATTAATCAGCACATAGGTGACAGGGTTGAGCAGCGCGCTGAGTTTTCCAACAAATTCATTCAGACGGGTCAGTTCCTGATTGCAGTCGTCAAATTCTGCTACCGCCTCTTTTTCACGGCAGAAGGCCCGGATCACACGGACACCGGTAAGATTTTCTCTTGTAAGAGCCGTGACTCTGTCCAGCCGGCTCTGTACCTTTCGGAACAGGGGAATGCTCAGGTACATGATTATAAATACCACCAGAAAGAGAACCGGGATGGCTACTACAAAGATCAGGGCGCAGCGCAGGTTGATGGTAAAAGCCATGACCATGGAGCCCAGGACGATAAACGGACTCCGAAGGAGAAGGCGCAGCCCCATATTCAGGCCGTTCTGTACCTGATTGATGTCATTGGTCAGCCGGGTGATCAGAGTAGGTGTGCCGACCTTGTCAAGCTCTGCGTAGGAAAAGCTTTGCACATGGTCAAAAACAGCCTGACGAAGCTTTGCGGCAAATCCTACGCTGGCCTTTGCGGCAAAATACTGGGCTGTGATGCTTACGGTAAGACCTGCAGCAGCCATAAGGATCAGAAGAAAGAAATTCCGCAGGATAAAACTGCGGTCATTTCCGGCGATACCGATATCAATGATCCGGGCGATCACAACAGGAACCAGCAGGTCAAATATCACTTCGAGAAACTTGAAAAAAGGAGCAAGGATGCTTTCTTTTTTATAGTTTTTCAGATAGACAGCGAGAAATCGCATGGTATGTTTCCTCCATTTTTATAGTATATGTCTTAGGATGTTACCTGATTGACAATCAACATTATACTCCTGTACAATGAGATAGAAAAGGAGAAAAAACAAATGAAAATAAGAAAAGCAGAGAAAAAAGATCTTGCAGATATTTTGAGGATTTACGGTCATGCCAGAAAATTTATGGCTCAGAATGGAAATCCGGATCAGTGGGCGGATAAATATCCCTCCGGAGAGAGGATTGTCCGCGATATAGAAGAACAGATCAGCTATGTGTGTACGGAAGACCGGCAGATCCGGGGAGTTTTTGTGTTTTTTGAAGGAGAGGATCCCACTTACCAGGTGATAGAAAACGGCAGCTGGCGCCGGGAGCAGTCTTATGGAGTGATCCACCGGGTGGCTTCTGACGGAACGGTCCGGGGTGTGGCAGAAGCCTGCTTTACATACTGCAAAAATCAGACCGGCTATCTGAGGATCGATACTCATAAGGATAACATTCCCATGCAGAAGGCGCTGGAAAAAAACGGATTCTGCCAGTGTGGGATCATATATACGGACGACGGATCCAAAAGGATAGCTTATGACTGGACGGAGGAGAGAGAAATATGAGAAGAGAGGTTACGCTGGAGGAAATCTCCGACGGCAATTTATATGAAGCAAATGATATGGTAAAGGCTGACTGCCAGGATTGTCAGGGCTGCTGCGACTGCTGCCAGGGTATGGGGGATACGGTGATCCTGGATCCTTATGATGTGCACAGGCTCTGTCAGGGACTTGGAAAAGCACCGGAAGAGCTTATGAGTACGGTATTGGAGCTTGGGGTGACCGATGGAAATATTCTGCCGCATCTGGCAATGAAAGGCCCGCAGGAGCGCTGCGTATTTCTGAATGAGGAAGGCAGATGCTCTATCCATCCCATACGACCGGGATTTTGCAGACTGTTTCCTCTGGGAAGATATTATACAGAGGGAGGCTTTAAATATATTCTTCAGATCCATGAATGTAAAAAGAAGAACCGCTCCAAAATCAAAGTAAAAAAATGGCTGGATACCCCGAATCTGAAACAGTATGAAAAATTTGTCCTGGACTGGCATGACTTTCTTCTTGATGTACAGGAGGTTTTTTATCAGACAGAGGATGAGACACTTGTGAAAAACCTGAATATGTATGTGCTCAGCCGGTTTTATTATACGCCGTTTGATGAAACAGAAGCCTTTTATACGCAGTTTTACCAGCGTCTGGAGGCGGCAAAGGAGCTTCTGAAGCTTGAAATCTGACAGTAAAAAAACGTTAAAAAACATATTGACATTAAAAATTCTTCTTTGTATAATGTGAAAAGTTAGGACGCTAACTAAAAGAAAAGAGGTAGAAAATGCAGGATATTGACCAGAAAATTCGGGATATGCATACGGGAAGACTGATACGGATCCTGTCTCATCAGCTGAAACGCAGCCAGAAGCCGGTTAAGGCAATGGAGGAAAACGAACTGACATCCATGCAGAAGCATGTGCTGAAGTATATTCTTCTGGAAACTCTTCACGGAGATATCTATCAGAAAAATCTTGAGGAGGAATTCCAGATCCGGAAATCTACAGCATCAGGTATTCTGAAGCTTATGGAAAAAAATGGTTTTATTTATCGTGAAAGCGTGAAAGAGGATGCAAGGCTGAAAAGAATACTGCCCACAAAAAAAGCGGAGGCTATCCGTCCGGCTATTCTGGAGCATATTCAGGAGACAGAAGCCCGCATGACAAAAGGAATTTCAGATGAGGACCTTTTGTTATGCAAAAAAATCCTTTGTCAGATGTGTCGTAATCTTGCAGAAAATAACAGGGAGAATAAGGAGGTAGACAAAGAAGAATGAATAAGACACTTTTAAGATCCGTCAGGGAATACAAGAAACAGTCTGTACTGGCTCCGTTCTTTGTGATCCTTGAGGTATTTATGGAAGTTCTGATCCCTATGGAAATGGCGAAGATCATTGATATCGGCATTGCGCAGGGAGATCTGGGCTACATTATGCAGAGAGGCCTGATCCTTGTCATCATGGCCATGCTTGCACTGTGGTTCGGTGTGCTTGCCGGAAATATGGCCGCTGTGGCAGGCGCCGGTTATGCAAAAAATCTGAGACATGACATTTTTTATAAGGTACAGGATTTTTCCTTTAAGAATATCGATCATTTTTCCACATCCGGTCTTGTTACACGAATGACAACAGATATCACAAACGTACAGATGGCATATATGATGAGTATCCGTATGCTGGCAAGAGCTCCGATCATGATCATCCTTTCCTGGGTAATGACTCTGGTGATCAATGTTAAGATTGCACTGCTCTTTTTAATCGTAATCCCGTTTCTTGGAGGAACGCTTATTTTTATTGCAAAAAAAGCCCATCCTCATTTTATCAAGGTATTCGACGAGTATGATATTCTGAATAATTCTGTTCAGGAAAATGTAAATGCCTCTCGTGTGGTAAAGGCTTTTGTAAGGGAAGACCATGAGATTGATAAATTTCACGGTATTTCCAAATATGTATACGACCTTTTTACAAAAGCGGAGAAGATTGTTGCATGGAACTCTCCGGTGATGCAGTTTACCATGTATACAGTGGTGCTTCTCCTTGTGGCAATTGGAGGAAAAAGCATTGTATTTGGAAGTATGGCAACAGGAGAACTGACAAGCGTGATCGTATATGCACTTCAGATACTGATGTCTCTTTCCATGGTAACCTTTGTGTTTGTTATGATCATGATCGCAGAGGCCTCTACAGACCGTATTACAGAAGTGCTTACCGAGACACCGGAAATGAAGGACAAGGAAGATGCAGTTACAGAGGTTCCGAATGGAGATATTGTATTTGACCATGTAAACTTCAGCTATGGTGGAAAAGGCGGAAATCTTTCTCTGAAAGATATCAATCTTCATATCAGGTCAGGGCAGACGATCGGTATTATCGGCGGTACCGGAAGCGCCAAGTCTACACTGGTGCAGATGATCCCAAGGCTTTATGATGTAACAGACGGAAGCGTAAAAGTCGGCGGCATTGATGTAAGGGATTACAATCTGGAGGCTCTCCGCGATCAGGTTTCCATGGTACTTCAGAAGAACGTGCTGTTTTCCGGTACAATTTACGAAAATATCCGCTGGGGAAATGAAAATGCCAGTGAAGAAGAAGTGCAGAGAGTGTGCAGGCTTGCTCAGGCAGACGGATTTATCAACGAGTTTCCGGCAGGCTACAATACCCAGATCGTTCAGGGTGGAAATAATGTTTCCGGCGGTCAGAAGCAGCGTCTCTGTATTGCCAGAGCGCTTTTGAAAAAACCGAAGATTCTGATTCTTGATGATTCTACAAGCGCAGTGGATACCAGGACAGATGCCCTGATCCGTAAGGCTTTTCGTGAAGAAATTCCGGATACCACAAAGATTATCATTGCCCAGCGAGTAGCGTCCATTGAGGATGCGGATCAGATTATTGTACTGGACGGCGGAGAAGTAGCAGGAATAGGAACTTCACAGGAGCTTCTTCAGACCAGTGAGATATACAGAGAGGTTTACGAATCTCAGGTTAAGGGAGGTGAGGATGATGAATGAAAAACAGAATAAAAAGAAAATGCGTCGGCTTTCAAGGGACAATGTGAAAACCGCAAAACGCCTTCTGAAGTATATGACAGAAACCTACAGGGCGCAGCTGATCCTGGTATTTTTCTGTATTCTGATCAGTTCCGTGGCAACGATTTCAGTTTCTCTGTCACTGAAGTTTCTTCTGGACGACTTTATTATTCCTCTGATCGGACAGCAGGCTCCGGATTTTGCCGGTCTTTACCGTGCGCTGGCAGTGCTGGGCGGTATTTTCCTTCTGGGCATAATCTCAACCTTTATCTATACCAGAATGATGGTATTTATCGGACAGGGTGTGCTGAAAAGAGTGCGTGACGATATGTTTGAGCACATGCAGACACTTCCGATCCGTTATTTTGACCAGAGGACCAACGGTTCCATCATGAGTCTTTACACCAATGATACGGATACACTGAGGCAGATGATCAGTCAGTCGATCCCTCAGGCGCTGATGGCATTTTTTACGATCATCGTTACCTTTATTTCCATGATTGCTCTGAGTCCTCTTCTGACCCTTCTGGCGGTTGCGGTGATTTTCGTAATGATCTTTGTGACAAATAAGATCGGCGGCAACAGTGGAAAATACTTTGTCAGCCAGCAGATGTCTCTGGCAGAGGTGACAGGTTTTGTGGAAGAGCGGATGAATGGTCAGAGAGTGGTAAAAGTATTTAACCACGAGCGGAAATCCGAAGAGGAGTTTGACAGGCTGAATGAAGCGCTTTTTGAAAGTGCATCCAAAGCGCATACTTACGCAAATATGATGGGACCGGTTATCGGAAATATCGGAAACCTGCAGTTTGTACTGACAGCAGTACTGGGAGGCCTGCTTTCCGTTCTGGGAATCGGCGGCATTACTCTTGGTGTCATGGCTTCCTATCTTCAGTTTACAAAAAGCTTTACCCAGCCTTTTATGCAGGTGGCACAGCAGTTTAATGCCATTGTCATGGCACTTGCCGGTGCAGAACGTATCTTTAACCTGATCGACGAGGAACCGGAAAAAGACGAGGGCTATGTAACTCTTGTCAATGCCAGAAAAGATGCGGACGGAAATATTGTGGAATGTAAAGAACGTACCGGTATGTGGGCGTGGAAACATCCTCATTCCGCAGATGGTTCTGTATCGTATACAGAACTGACCGGAGATGTGGTATTTGAAAATGTAACCTTTGGATATAATGAAGATAAGGTGATTCTGAAGGATATCAGCCTTTATGCAAAGCCGGGACAGAAGCTGGCGTTTGTAGGTTCCACAGGTGCGGGAAAAACAACGATTACCAACCTGATCAATCGTTTCTATGATATTCAGGAAGGCAAGATCCGCTATGACGGCATCAATATCAGCAAGATCAAAAAAGACGATCTTCGCCGTTCCTTAGGAATCGTGCTTCAGGATACCCACCTGTTTACCGGTACGATCATGGACAATATCCGTTATGGAAAGCTGGATGCAACAGATGAAGAGGTTTACCGGGCTGCGAAGCTTGCCCATGCCGATCAGTTTATCCGGATGCTTCCAAATGGATATCAGACCATGCTCAGCGGCGACGGCGAGGAGCTTTCTCAGGGACAGAGACAGCTGCTTTCTATTGCAAGAGCAGCCGTGGCAGATCCGCCGGTGCTGATCCTCGATGAGGCAACCTCCAGCATCGATACCCGTACGGAAAGCATTGTCCAGAAGGGTATGGACAACCTGATGAAAGGCCGTACCGTATTTGTGATCGCCCACAGACTTTCCACCATCCGCAACAGCAATGCCATCATTGTACTGGACCATGGAAAGATTATTGAAAGAGGCGACCATGAGGATCTGATCAAAATGAAAGGAACTTATTACCAGCTGTATACAGGAAAGCTGGAATTGTCCTAAAAATTCTTTAGGTTAGAATCGATGATGGGGTAAACGAAAAAGCAGTTTTGGCATT
>USDN01000032.1 GCA_900553515.1 uncultured Blautia sp.
CTCCAGTCTCAGGGAGGTACTGCTGTTTATCAAATATTCAAAAGATAAAGAACGGATTCAGAAACTTGTATCCACAGATCCACGATTTTTGTCTGTAGAGCAGAAAGCCAGTCAGGTGATAAAGGTTATAACAGGCAGCGAGTTTAAGATCAACGAAAAAGAGGAGGAGATCAATATGTGTAAAGCGTTGGAAGATCTGAAAGAAGAAGGTCGTGAGGAGGGCCGTGAAGAAGGCCGCAAAGAGGGGCGTGAATCCGCAGAAAGAAAAATTGTACGGAAGCTTTTGGCAAAGAAACAATTTACTTATGAAGAAATCTCTGACATGACGGACGTCCCTGTAGACGAGATTCAAAAGATAGAAAGACATAAAGAATAAAACTGTTTCATAAGGTATCATAAACAGGAATACGGGAGAACAAATGAAATTTATTTCCTATATTTCACAGTTTATGATACCTTTTCTTTTGTTTTATGTGGTAGGTTATGGGCTTTTTTCCAAAAGAGATATATACAATGATTTTCTGGAAGGGGCAAAGGAGGGACTGAAAACAGTAAAAGGACTTGTTCCGGTACTGATCGGTCTTATGACGGCGGTGGGGGTTCTAAGAGCTTCCGGTTTTCTTGATTTTCTGGGAAACCTCCTTGAGAAGATAACAACTGCGGCGGGAATCCCACCGCAGATTGTTCCTCTTGGTCTTGTAAGATTATTTTCTTCCAGCGCGGCAACAGGGCTGCTTCTGGACATATTCAAAGAATCAGGAGCCGATTCTCCGGTGGGGTTAATGGCAGGGATAATGCTCAGCGCCACAGAAAGCGTGTTTTACTGTATGAGTGTTTATTTTGGCTCTGTGGGAATCCGGAAGACCCGCTATACTCTTGTTGGAGCGTTGACTGCCACCTTAGCCGGGATGGCGGCTTCCATATGGATTGTTACCTGTGTGATGTAAGAATTACACCAGATTTTTATTTTTTTCTATTGTTTCCAGAATGATCTTCTGTGTATATTCCCCAAGATGTCTCTGGTCGTTTTTGTCCAGCTCTTTTACATAAACAGGCTTGCAGTATTCCACTATTACATGACAGGGTTTGATCTTTGGAAAATGTGATTCAAAGATCTCAGCGGTATTATTCATGGCAATGGGAATAATAGGGCATCCGGATTTGCTGGCAATCTTGAAGCTTCCTTCATGGAAGGGAAGAAGCTCTGTTTCATCCTGTGCTTTGTTCCTGGTTCCTTCCGGAAAGATACAGATAGAAATTCCTTCTTTTACTTTGTCAATAGCAGTGAGAATAGTTTTCAGTCCCTGTTTGATATCCTTACGGTCAAGGAACAGGCAGTGGAGATATTTCATCCAGTTGGACAGAAGCGGGATTTTTTCCATTTCCTTTTTGGCAACATATCCTGTGCGGACAGGACATCGGCTGTAGGTCAGAAGGATATCAAAATAGCTTCTGTGGTTTCCGATATAAAGAACCGGAGTATCTTTTGGAACGTTTTCTTCCCCAATGACTGTGATCTTGGTCCCGGCAACCCATAGGATAAATTTAAAGGCGCCCTGTACTATCCGGAGTGAACTGATGTCTTTGGTCATGGGGGAGAATTTTCCGATGATCCATTCGATGATAAGAACCGGAACGGAAAGGATCAGAAAGCCGATCACTATGATGGCAACAAGTATAAAACGGATCATATTTTTACCTCTTTCGTATTCTATAGTGTAACGTTTATTTCACTCATATTATACAAATGAAATGAAATTCTTGCAATAAATCTTTTGCTTATTACATACAATACTTATCAAGGAACGGATAGGAGGCAGTGTGATGAAAAAAATGTTCTCCCTGCTTTTTATCATGGCAATGATCCTGATGCTTGGCGGATGTCGTCTGGTAAGGATCGAAGAGGAGGAAAGGAAACCGGTGACCTATACGGTGGTCAGAACGGGGGAACTTCCGGAAGAGGCAGAGACTATTGTGGAAGAAAAAAAGGCAGGGAAGTTTCAGATGACCTACCAGAGCGGCAATGATCTTTACCTTATCCGCGGCTATGGAAAGCAGATGAGCGGGGGTTACAGTATTCAGGTAAAAGAACTGTCAGAATCTTCTACGGCAGTATTTTTTGAAACAAAACTTATAGGTCCCGCGCCGGAAGAACAAAGTGGGGAGCCGTCTTATCCGTATATAGCAGTAAAAATAAAGTATCGGGATAATCCGGTGCAGTTTCGATAATGACAGGGGGACAATAATGGAATTAAAAAAAGAAGATATCCAAATGCTCAAAGTAAAAAGCCATGCAGTCAGCCAGGTGACTTTTGATGAAGACTATAATGTTCCGGATGTGAAACCGGATATCGGACGGATGATCCAGAACAAGGGAGAAGTTACGGTAGATGAGGTACGTCTTAGCGACGGTCATGCTTTTTTAAAGGGCGAACTTATCGTGGATCTTCTTTATGTAGGAGAGGAAGAGGGGCGGATCTGCAGCCTCTCTGCCAGACTGCCTGTAGAGGAAACCATGAACCTGGAAGGGATTGCAGGAGGGGACAAAATGTGTCTGAAATGGGAGATTGAAGATCTGAGTCTTCATTTGATCCATTCCAGAAAAATGAATATCAAGGCAGTAGTGACTTTTTCAGCTGCAGTAGATGAGCTGACAGGAATAAGACTTCCAGTGGCAGTGGATGACGAAACTGTTTCTGTAAAGAAAAAGAATATGCGGCTTATGAGCCTTGCGGTACATAAAAAGGATATTCTCCGAAAAAAGGAAGAGATTACGCTGGCCTCCAATAAGCCGAATGTGGCAGAGATCATCTGGTATACTGCTGAGGTAAGAGGTTTGGATCTCAGACCGGAGGAAGATAAAGTAAGAGCAAAAGGCGAACTTTTTGTCTTTGTGCTTTATGTAGGTGATGATGAGGGAAATACACTTCAGTGGCTGGAGTATTCGGTTCCTTTTTCCGGGGAAGTGGACTGTGAAGGGTGTACTTCGGATATGATCCCTAATATGGAAGCTTCTGTGGTAAGCCGTTCTGTGGAGGTAAAACCTGATGCAGACGGTGAGGAGAGACAGATCCTTGCAGATGTAGTTCTGGAGATCGATATGAAGCTCTACCGGGAGGAAGAGCACGAAGTGATCCTTGATGTCTACACACCTGCAAAACAATGCATACCAGAAGGAAAGTCCCAGATTCTGGAGAAACTTCTGGTGAGGAATTTTTCAAAATGCAGGATTGCAGACAGGATAGAAATGAAAGAGACTCAGGGGAAGATACTTCAGATCTGCCATAGTCAGGGACGGGTAAAAATAGATAAGACAAAGGTTGTAGAAGACGGAGTACAGGTGGACGGGATCGTATATCTGAAGATACTTTATATTCTGGGAAATGATGATATGCCATTTTATTCTGTGGACACTATGCTTCCATTTTCTCATGTAACAGAGGCAAGAGGGATTCAGGAGGACAGTACTTATTATCTCCATGCAGATCTGGAGCAGCTTTTTACGTCAATGTCTGACAGCAGTGAGATTGAGATCAAGGCAACGGTGAGCCTGAATCTTCTTGTGGTTACCCGCCAGGAGGAGCGGATTATTGAAAAAGTGGAGGAGCAGCCTCTTAATATGGAAAAGATCCGGCAGCTTCCGGGAATTACCGTTTATGTGGTAAAACCGGAGGATACACTGTGGGATATTGCGAAAAAATTTTATACCACAACAGAGGAGATCTGTGTGATGAACCAGCTGGAAAACAAAGAAATTTCTTCAGGCCAGCCGCTTCTTCTGGTAAAAAAAGTAGAAGAATGACTATTGAAATTCCAGTAAAAATCATATAAAATATTTACACAGAATTGTATACAAAGTACAGAAAACACAGAAAATCACGAAAGAATAGAGGGATAGTTTTATGCGCTTGCGGGCAATGGCAAAAATAAATCTTGGTCTCGACGTAATCCGAAAAAGAGAGGATGGCTATCATGAGGTTCGAATGATCATGCAGACGATCAAGATGTATGATGTTCTGGATATCAGGAAAAAACAGACTCCGGGAATATCTCTTTCTACGAATCTGCCTTATGTGCCTTCTGATGAAAGAAATCTGGTCTATAAGGCTGCGAAGCTGCTTATGGATGAATTCGATGTAAAAGAAGGCCTTTCTATGAGACTTTCAAAATCCATCCCGGTTGCTGCGGGAATGGCTGGAGGAAGTTCAGATGCGGCGGCTGCTTTTGTAGGGGTGAACCGTTTGTTCCGTCTTGGGCTCAGTCAGGAAGAACTTATGGAGAGAGCTGTCCGGATCGGTGCGGATGTACCCTACTGTATCATGAGGGGAACTGCTCTGGCCGAAGGTATCGGAGAGAAACTGACGCCGCTTTCTGCTATGCCGGAGGGATATGTGCTGATCGGAAAACCGGGAATCAATGTTTCTACAAAAACTGCCTATGAAAATCTGAAACTGGATGCCATTGAAAGACGTCCGGATATTGATGGGATGATTCGCGATATCCAGAATAAAGATCTTTATTCCATGACAGAAAAGATGGTCAATGTATTTGAACCGGGACTTATGGAAAAATATCCGGTAATCCGGGAAATCAGGGACTTTATGGAAGAGAGAGGTGCCCTGAAAGCTATGATGAGCGGAAGCGGTCCTACTGTTTTTGGTATTTTTGACAGTAAAGAGAAGATGAATGCAGCAGCTGCGGCTCTTAGAAAAACCGGTCTTGCCAAGACTGTTTTTGCTGCCGGGATATATAACCGGCCTGAGCAGCAGTGATGACGGGAATGCAAAACAGATAAAAGGTAGGAGGAGACACTGGAGATGAACGATTTTTCTGTTGACATGAACGAATATCTGCCGCTGAGAGATGTGGTGTTTAATACTCTTCGAAAAGCCATTTTAAAAGGGGAACTGAAACCGGGAGAAAGACTGATGGAGATCGCTTTGGCAGAACGCCTTGGAGTCAGCCGTACTCCGGTCCGGGAGGCAATGCGTAAACTGGAGCTGGAGGGACTTGTAGTAATGATCCCCCGAAGAGGAGCCCAGGTTGCAAACATTACAGAAAAAGATCTGAATGATGTTCTGGAGGTCAGGATCGCTCTGGAGAATCTTTCCATAGAAAATGCATGTGCAAGAATGACAGAAGAACAGCTGGCACAGCTTTGGGAGGCTGCGAAGGTTTTTGAAAGAACAATGGCAGATGGAAATCTGGTAAAACTTGCGGAAGCAGACGTAGCTTTTCACGAGGTGATCTACCAGTCATCTGACAATCGCCGTCTGAATCAGGTACTGAATAATCTGAGGGAACAGATCTATCGGTACAGAGTGGAATATCTGAAGGACGAGGAGACCCGAAACCTTCTGGTAAAAGAGCATGAGGAGCTGTATGAGGCAATCAAGGCCAGGGATGTGAAAACAGCTCAGGAGATTTCTTTCCGTCACATTGAAAATCAAAGAGAAGCGATCGTATGCTCTATCAGAGAAGAGAATGCACAGAGAGAAAAAGAAAAAAAACGTAAATAAAATCATAAAAAGTGGTTACTCTAAGAGGGATACATAAAGTATCTCTCTTTTTTTAACTACAGGAGGACCACATGGAAAAGACAAAAATTTCCTCTGATCTAAAAGAAAATGAAGCTTATATACGTGCCCGATGTGAAAATTGTGCGGACATTCTGATACGTCCTATGCGTCTGGGAGACAGCTGGAAAATAGACTGCCTTATGGTATATATCGAAGTAGCGGTTTCCAATATGATGCTGGATGATTCCGCTATTGGAAAAATGATCAATCACTTCTGGGAGAGCTCGCCGGAACAGATTCAGGATTTTATGCGGAATAACAGCCTTGGTATCGCAGATGTACGGAAGTTTGACAATATGGAAGACGCTTTTGCCGCTCTTCTTGCCGGAAATGCTGTTTTCTTTATGGATGGCTATGATAAGGCTATGAAGATATCAAGTAAAGGGTATCCGAATATGGGAGTGTCCGGAGCTGAGACAGAAAAAGTGCTTCGGGGATCCAGAGAGGGGTTTTCTGATACAGTAAAGACCAACTCTGCCCTTGTGAGGAAAAGGCTTCGGGATACCCGAATGAAGGTTGTGGAGACAAGTGCAGGTATCCGGTCAAATACCATGATCCAGATTCTTTATATTGAAGACCTGGTTCATGAGGAACTTCTGGAGGAAGTAAAAGAAAGACTGGAGGAATTTGAGATCGACGGCATACTGGACAGTGGGATGCTGGAACAGCTTACAGAAGAAACATGGTATTCTCCTTTTCCCCAGTACCAGACAACAGAGCGTCCGGACCGTGCGGCTCAGGAACTTTTAAATGGGAAGATTGTTGTGATCTGTGACAATACTCCTTATGCTTTGATCCTGCCAAGTTCTTTTAATGGTTTTATGGAAAGCAGCGAAGACTGGTATCATCATTTTGAGATGGCTTCTTTTTTGCGGATACTCCGGTATCTGGCACTTATCATGTCCGTACTTCTTCCCGGGCTGTATCTTGCCGTGATCCGGTTTCATACACAGATCCTGCCTACCAATCTGCTTCTGTCTTTTGCGGAGGCAAGGGAAGGTGTACCGTTTTCCAGTGTAACAGAACTTGTTTTTCTGGAACTGTCTTTTGAATTGATACGGGAGGCAGGGGTACGAGTACCGGGGTCTTTGGGAAATGCTATAGGAATCGTAGGAGGTCTGATCGTTGGTCAGGCTGCCGTAAGCGCAAACCTGGTCAGCCCCATCGTGGTGATGATCGTAGCTCTGACAGCTCTTGGCGGTATGGTGATCCCAAATGAAGAATTTGCTTCGGCGTTTCGGCTTTTAAAATATCTGTTTTTGTTTCTGGGGGGATTCCTTGGTATTTTCGGGATCGTATTGGGAATTTATATGACTGTGGCGCATCTGGCAGGGCTTTTAAGTTTTGGTATGCCCTATCTTCTTCCTTTTGTAAAAAAGGAGCCGGTGAAAGATGTAGGTGACGGAATTCTGAGACTGCCTTTTCGCAAACGCCAGTTCCGTCCTCTTTATGCGCGCCGGGAACAGAAACTCCGCCTTCGAAGGAGGAAACAATAAGTATGGACTATGTAGACAATAACAGAATTTCTCACCGTCAGCTTTACAGGCAGATGGTTCTTGCTTTTTTAGCGCCCGTGCTTCTGTGTCTTCCGGGAAAGGGACAGACCCTGGGGACAGCAGGCATTGTCGGTACAATTGCCGCTGCTGTTTTCCTGACATTTTACAGCTTTTTTCTCAGGCGTCTGGTTCCCTGGTATTCTGATCCGGTAAAAATGCTGGGACCACTGGCGGGACGACTGACCGGAATTTTCTTTTTAAGCTATGTGATCCTTGCTGACGGTTATATTTTGTCTCTGATCGGTAAACTGGTGCCGGCTGTGCTGGTAACAGGAATTCCAGGGACAGTGATTATTTTTTTGACCGTTTTTGTGTGCAGTTTTGGTACTTATAAAGGAATGCAGAGACGGGGAAGGATGGCAGAGGTATCCGGA
The DNA here is from genome assembly GCA_900553515.1 of uncultured Blautia sp. GTDB lineage: Bacteria > Bacillota > Clostridia > Lachnospirales > Lachnospiraceae > Blautia_A. Next base: position 7,510 of record USDN01000032.1, read on the forward strand.
GGAGTGCTTTTGGGAGGGATATTTCTGATGATGGTGCTGTGCGCAGGGCAGATCCGCATTGCTTATCTGAAGGAAATGCCGTCTCTGTTTTCAGGGAGAGAGGTTCTGAGAAGCTTTTATGGGGTACTTTGTGCTTTTTCCGGTATTGCACTTCTTCCTTTTTTGCTGCGTGATGTGGAAAAAAGAAGTACTGTGGGGAAATCGACAGTTATCGGGATTCTGACTCTGACCGGACTTCTTGCAGGAATACTTCTTCTGCTTCCATCAGTTCTGGGATGGAACAGGCTGCAGCAGGAGCCTTATCCCGTGCTTCCTCTTCTTGCCGGAGCAGATCTGCCGGGAAACGTGCTGGCAAGATTTGACGTATTGTGGATGGGATTTCTTCTTTACAGTTTACTTTTTGCAGTGGGAAGTCTGTTTCATTACGGACATCAGATCATCACCAGATCCCATATGGGAAAGGGACGATGGTGGCTTCCGGCAGTGGTCTTTGCAGCGGCGGTGATAAAAGCAGATGGAAAAGGGATCGAAGCTGTGTTCGGTCCATATCTGGGTTATGTATTTGTACCGGGGCTGATCCTGATACAGGGAGGTATGCTGCTTTATGGAAAGAAAAAAAGACAAAAGAAAGCAGCCGGCTGTCTTTGCCTTGTTCTCGTTCTGTTTCTGAGCGGCTGTGCAGCTATAGAGCCGGAAAAAAGAATGTATCCTCTTGCATTAGGAGTAAATACTGCAGAAGGAGGATTTTCTCTGGTATATGGAATGCCTGATCTTCCGAAAGCTACCGGACAGGAAAAAGAAGAAAAAGAAAAGGATTCTTCTGTTCTGTCTGTTACAGGAAAAGATTTTTCACAGATCAGGGAACGGTACGACCGGTCTCAGGAAAAATATCTGGATATGAGTCATATTCAGGTGATACTGATGGGAGATCAGCTTCTGGAAAGCGGGATGTGGACAGAATTTCTTACCTGTCTGGATCAGGATCCTTTTGTTGGAGAAAACGTTTATGTATTCCGAACAGAAGATCCCTCAGCCGTTCTTGCCTGGGACAGCGGAGGAACATCTATAGGAGAATATCTTACAGGACTATTGGAGAACCGTCTTCCTGATCAGCAGAAAAAGGGGATGACTTTACGTCAGGTCTACCATCAGTGGTATAAAGACGGAACTCTTCCTGCTCTTCCGGTGATCCTTCTGGAAAATGAAGAGATCCAGGTATATCTGGAATAAAAAAACAGAAATTGTCCATACTCTGAATAGTAACACAAGGAGGCAGAGAGTAATGGAATGGTTAAAAGATAAAAAAAACAGACTGATCGTTTCTGTTCTCGCAGCTATGGCTGCGGCAATACTGGTGGCAGGCGGCGGTGTCAGGTATCCCGGAACTTTCAGAACAGCAGCATGGTGGGGAACGATGTATCCGGAATTCTGTTTTGCTGAAGAGGAGGGAGACAGTCCCCGAAAGATAGCCTTCCGTCTTGCGGAAGTTCTGGATTGGTGATATGATATACAGGCTGAGAGTATTGAATATGCATATTAGTTCAGAAATGGAGAATGGTATATGAAGCCAGACAGAGATGCACCCATTGGTGTATTTGATTCCGGTGTAGGAGGCCTTACGGTCGCCCGTGAGATCATGCGGAATCTTCCGGCAGAGAAAATTGTATATTTTGGAGATACTGCCCGCGTGCCCTATGGGGCGAAATCAAGAGAAAATATCATCCGCTACTCAAGACAGATCATACATTTTCTTATGGAGCAGCAGGTAAAGGCTATTGTGATCGCATGCAATACAGCCAGTGCATTTGCTCTGGATGAAGTGAGGGATGAATTCGAGATTCCCATTATTGGTGTGATCGAGCCAGGCGCCCGGGTTGCGGCTGAGGAGACAAAGAACAAAAGAGTAGGGGTCATTGGAACAGTAGGTACTATTGACAGCGGGATTCATGCTTCTTATCTGAAAAAACTGGATCCGGACATCACGGTGATCGGGAAGGCCTGTCCTCTGTTTGTTCCTCTTGTAGAGGAAGGCTGGCTTCATGATCCTGTGACCATGGAGGTTACAGCCAGATATCTTCAGGAATTTAAGGACAAAAATGTAGACACTCTGATTTTGGGCTGTACCCATTATCCTCTTATCCGTTCCACAATCAGAGAGTTTATGGGGGAGGAAGTACGGCTTGTGAATCCTGCGTATGAGACAGCTCTGGATCTGAGAGCGCTTCTTCAGAAAGAGGATCTGGTCTGTACAGGAAAGGAACAGGAGGAATTTCCATATCGTTTTTATGTCAGCGACCTGGCAGATAAATTTAAAGCTTTTGCAGGCTCGATCCTGCCCTATGATGTAGAGACGACAAAAAAGATCGATATCGAAAAATATTAGGAGGCACTTATGGACAAAAACGTACTGATACATGTGCGTGGACTTCAGATGATGGATGTGGGAGACGAACAGGAGCCTATAGAGCTTGTTGTTCCCGGAGAATATTATTTCCGTAATGGAAGCCACTACCTCAGATACGAGGAGATACTGGATGAAAGTTCTGAACCTACCATCAATTACATAAAAATGTCTTCCGGCAGCATGGAAGTAAGGAAACAGGGACTGGTCAATGTACATATGGTATTTGAACAGGGGAAAAAGAATATGACCTTATATACCACTCCATTTGGTACTTTGCAGATGGGGATCGCGGCTACAGGGATGGAACTGAAGGAAAGCGAAAACAGTATTGATATGAAAGTAGACTATGCACTGGATATGAACGAAGAACATGTGGCAGACTGCTACCTTTCTGTTCAGGCTCAGCCAGCAGATTCAAAAGATTTCGTATTATAAAAAAATGAGGATGTTGCATCAGCAGCAGCCTCATTTTTTTATCTTTTTATTTATCTTTTTTGCTGAACATTCTTTTAAAGAAGCCTTTCTTTTTAGCAGGCGGTGTGTCCAGGTGACCGCGGATACCGCGTACACCTACGATGTATAAACCGCTGATATCAGCTTTTACTTCTTTTTTTACCGGAATCTGTTCAAAGATTTTTTCATCTGCGATCATGATAGAAATCTTCGGACCGATCTTTGCCTTAACGATAGGCAGTTTGGTACGGCGCAGATATTTAGGTGTCTGATCGATGACCATCTGTGGAAGACCGGATTCTTTTAAACGAAGTCGTTTCTTGTCAATGACCAGCATGGAGACAGTCTGTTTTGAAGCTTCGATCTGTGCCTGCTGTTCTTCCTGTTTTTTCTGTGCCTTTTTTCCAAAAAAATAAAGTGCGATCATTGCGACGATGAGGACACCCAGGATAACCAGCAGAACGATGGTAAATGTATTCATAAATACCCTCCTCAATATGTAAAATTATTTTTCTCCGGACAGGCAGATATGAAAGGGAGGCCTGTAAAGAGAAGCTTTGTCATGCGAAGTATATTTTATCATTAATCTGTCCAAAAGGCAAACAGTTTCGAAGGAAAAGGGGAAAATGAATTTAGATAAAATTTATAGAAAAACAGCTTATATTACTGTAAAACAGTGGAAATTATATAGATAAAAAGATATAATATTCAAAACGACACAAGTTGATGAAAAATGTTGAGGATAAAGGCCTGAACATTGGGTATATTAAAATTACAGAAAAATACACACCAGGAGTTAATATGAAAGAGAAGGACAGGACAAAAAAAGTCCAGAAGGTCATAAAAGATACGGACAGGAAGAAAAAGGATCCGGAACTTATGACGGAGGAAGAAAGAGATCAGTATTTTGCAGAATTGAGAGAAAAGAGAAAGCAGAGAAAGATCCGGCAAAAAAGAAATGCACGTCGTAAGAAAATTGCTGTTTTGGGAGCTACAGCTGTTATTTCACTTGTTGTAGTAGTTGGAGCTGTCAATGGAATCGTCAAATTTGTTGCTACGAAGACTTCTGGAAACGAAGTTTCCAAAGACCAGAAAAAAGGTGAAAAAGAGCAGGACGGCCAACAGGCTTCTGTGCAGACAGACGTTCTGGCAGAAGCAGAGCAAAAGGCGGCACAGTATGATTATGATACAGCGATCCAGCTTCTCAAAGCCGACAGCGGCTACAGTGAAAATGCAGATATGCAGGCAGCTGTCAGCAAATATGAAGCAGCCAGAGATTCCTGTGTATCCTGGCCTTTAGAAGAAGTGACACACGTATTTTATCATTCTTTGATCAAAGATCCTTCAAGATCCTTTGACGGTGATTATAAGGAGGGTGATTACAATCAGGTAATGACTACCATTGATGAGTTTAATAAGATCACCCAGACCATGTATGATAAAGGATATGTAATGGTCAGTGTCAGGGATATGGCAAAAGCAGATGCAAATGGCAATGTGACCAGAGGAGAAATCCTGCTTCCTCCGGGAAAGATTCCGTTTGTCCTTTCTCAGGATGACCTTTGCTATTATCATTATATGGACGGCGATGGTTATGCTTCCAAACTTATTGTAGATGAGGAAGGAAAGGTACGCAACGAATATGTGGAAGCAGACGGATCTATCTCAATAGGCGATTACGACATGGTACCGCTGATCGACCGTTTCGTAGAACAGCATCCGGATTTTTCCTACAGAGGAGCCAAGGGAATCCTGGCGCTGACAGGATATAACGGGATTTTAGGATACCGGACAGATATCAGTTATGAAACGAGACCGGACGATCTGGACGCTAATAAGGTGGAATGGCTGGATGCACATCCGGATTTCAGCCTTGAGAAAGAACGGGAGGGTGCAAAAAAAGTTGCCGATGCTATGAAGGCAAACGGATGGGAGTTTGCAAGTCATACATGGGGTCATCAGAATGTAGGAGAGATCAGTCTGGAGCATCTTCAGACAGATACAAAGAAATTTCAGGAGAATGTGGATCCTCTGATCGGAGGAACTGATATTATCATTTTTGCATTTGGAACGGATCTTACTGTTCAGGAAGACTATTCCGGAGATAAATTTGAGTATCTTAAAAGTGCCGGATATAATTATTTCTGCAATGTAGATTCCAGCAAATATTTTGTACAGATCAGAGACCGGTATTTCCGTCAGGGAAGACGAAATCTGGATGGATACCGAATGTATTATAATCCGGAACTTCTGGAGGATCTGTTTGATGCAAAGGCTGTATTTGACCCAAGCAGACCTACACCAGTGCCTCCTATGGGCTGAGAAAGGGGAACGTAAAAAATGAAAAAAGCACTTCTGGCAGTCCTGCTTGCTGCGGCAGCAGTTGGGAGCGGGATCCTGCCGGATTGGAATAAAGGAGAGGAAACAGCGGTTTATATGCCGGTATCTTCTTCTAAAGATGAAAATACTGCAGATAAAAAAATTGCCTCAGGAGAATCTGTACTGGAGCAGGCAAAGATCATGTATGCACAGTATGATTACGATGAGGCGATCAAACTTCTGAAAAGTCAGAAAGATTTTGACAAGAATAAAGATTTTATGGATATTGCCGCTAAATGCCAGGTGGCAAAAGCTTCACTGGTGGAATACCCTGTCGAACAGATCACCCATGTATTTTTTCACACATTGATCAAGGATACGGGAAAGGCCTTTGACGGGGACAAGGATGAAGGCGGCTATAACCAGATGATGACCACGATCGACGAATTTAATAAGATCATTCAGATCATGTATGAGAAAGGATATGTGATGGTAAGTCCCCATGATATGGCGTCAGTAGATGAGAACGGGACTATGAGCCGGGGAAAGATCATGCTTCCGGAAGGAAAGATCCCGTTTGTCCTTTCTCAGGACGATGTCAGTTATTATCATTACATGGATGGGGACGGTTATGCTTCAAAACTGATCCTTGATGAAAACGGAGAGGTAAAGAATGAATATATCGAGGATGACGGGACGGTTTCTGTAGGAAATTATGACATGGTTCCTCTGATCGATGAGTTTGTAAAGCAGCATCCGGATTTCTCTTATCACGGACGTAAGGGAATACTGGCTATGACAGGATATAACGGAGTTCTGGGATATCGTACAGATATTGCCTATAAAACAAAAGAAAACCTTCAGGATGACCAGAAGGCATTTCTGCAGGATAATCCGGATTTTGATTATGAGGCAGAGGTAGCAGAAGCGAAAAAAGTCGCAGATGCAATGAAAGCGGACGGCTGGGAATTTGCCAGCCATACCTGGGGACATATGAATGCCACAGACCGTTCAGCAGAGGATCTGAAAGCAGATAATGAGAAATGGGAAGCATATGTGGCTCCGATCCTGGGAAAAACAGATATGATCATTTTTGCTTTTGGAGCAGATATCGGCGGATGGGAAGGATATTCTTCAGATAATCCGAAATTCCGGTATTATAAGAGCAGAGGTTACGATTACTACTGTAATGTGGACTCCAGTCAGTATTTTGTTCAGCTTACGGACCAGTATCTGCGCCAGGGAAGACGAAACCTGGATGGATATCGAATGTATTATAATCCGGAAATGCTCAGTGATCTCTTCGATGTATCTCAGGTGTGGGATAAATCAAGGCCTACACCGGTCCCGGAGATGTGATTTGACCGAAAGGAGAAATTTTATTATGAAGAAAAAAACAGTTGCAGCAATGTTGACAATGTGTATGGTTCTTGGTATGACGGCCTGCGCAGGCGGCGAAAAAGAGGAAAAAACAGCTGAAAAAACAGAAAATGCCGCTGAAACAGAAGAAAAAGAAGAGAAAGCAGATAAAACAGAAACGGAAGATACAAAGGATAAGGCAAAAGCATCTGTAAGACTTGTTTCAGTAGAAGATATATCCAGGTATGTTACAGTGGGAGAATATAAGGGACTGAAGCTTGATAAAGTGGTTGCACCTGTTTCAGACAGTGAGACTGACGTTGAAATAGAATTTCGTCTTCAGGAAAACCCGGAAGAGGTGCAGGGGGCTTCTGTGGAAACAGGGGATCAGGTGAGAATCAATTTTACAGGAACTATTGATGGAAAAGCTTTTGAGGGAGGATCAGAACAGGATTTTGATCTGCTTGTTGGACAAAGCGGAATCACAGAAGAATTCGATCAGGGCGTTCTGGGAATGAAAAAAGGTGAAACAAAAGAGATTTCTGTTAATTTCCCGGAAGAATATTATGACAGTGAGGTAGCTGGGAAATCTGCAGTATATGAGGTGACTGTACAGAAGATCAGCAGGACTCCGGAACTTACAGATGAATGGGTAGCTGCAAATACAGAAAGCAAAACTGTGGCAGAATACAGAGAAGCAGTAAAGAAAGAACTTCAGGCAGACGCAGAGGAAATGGCAGGATATGCCCTGCAGACTCAGGCATGGAATCAGGTGCTGGAAAATTCTGAGATAAAAGAATATCCGGAGGAGGATATCAAGGCTGCTATTGATGCATATAAGGCACTGAACCAGGATTATGTAGATCAGGCTCAGATGGACATGAGTGAATTTTTGAGATCCCAGGGGATCACAGAAGAAGAGTATGAGGAAGAATGCAGACAGTATGCCGAGGCTAAAGTGGAACAGAATCTGATCGTACAGTATATCATGGATCAGGAAGATTTAAGCTTTGAAGATGAAACCGCAGAAGAAGTCCAGAAAGAACTCATACAGCAGTATGGAGCTGCTGATATTGAAGAACTTGTGGAGTATTATGGACAGACAGCAGTAAATGAATCCCTGGCTCTTCTTCGGGTAGAGCAGTTTATTGTGGATAATGCAGAGATTAATGAAAAAACAGGCGGAAGTGCTGAGCCTGCTGAGAACGAAGATGCTCTGGAAGAGGAGGGCATGTATGATACAGCAGAGGATACTGCCGACCAGCAGCTCGAGACAGAAGGCGCGGAAACAGAGGATGATGTTGTAGAAGGATAAGGTGTCAGCCAGGTTTTTGGCAGCAGGATGTCTGGTGGAAACGCAAAAATGGATAATTTTAGGAAAATTTAAGAAAAATGTCAAAATCCCACAGGAAGTTCTATTGTATTTCTTTGGAAAATAGAGTATGATAGACACGACAAACAAATATAGATTCAGGTAATAACGGGTGGGAAACAGATGGATAAAAAAGTTTTGCGAGAAAGGATGCGTAAGAAACAGCAGCAGCTGCGCCGTCGGAAGATGATGAAGCTGGGCGGCTATATACTTGCAGTCATATTAGTTGTTGTTTTTATTGTAAAAGGTGTGATCCTTCCTATAACGAAAGGGATCAGCGGAAAAGACGCAGACAAACCTGTACAGGTGGAGGCTGATGCAGATAAAACGGCAGAAGCAGAAGGAACAGAAGATGAACCGGCTGCAGGGAAGACGGAAGAAGGAGAGGCTGTCAGGATGCCTCTGGCAACGGTCTCTCATATTACAAAAGCTTCTGATATGACAGCCGGCTGGCATGAAGATGAAAATGGCAAATGGTATCAGAATTATGACAGAACCTATTTTGCCGGAGGTATGCAGGAAATAGACGGCAAGACCTATTCCTTTGACGACAATGGGTACATACAGACCGGATGGGTCAGCGACGGATTTGATGATCTGTATTTTAATGAAGACGGATCTTATAATCCGGAAAAACATAAACCAAGGCTGGCGCTTACTTTTGATGACGGGCCGGGACAGTACACAGATCAGCTTCTGGACTGCCTGGAGGAGAATAATGCTCATGCGACTTTCTTTATGCAGGGACAGAATGTTGGAGAATGGGAAGATACCGTACAGAGAATGCTGGACATTGGCTGCGAGCTTGGAAATCACAGTTGGAATCATCCGGAAGTAACGCTGCAGGGGCTTTCAGACGATCAGGTAGTGGAGCAGATCCAGAAAACGGATGACGCGCTGCTAAAGGCATGCGGACAGAAGTCAACGGTAGCCCGTGCGCCTTATGGGGCTGCTGGAGACAGAGAGTTCCAGCTTGCACAGAAACCTTTCTTTATGTGGTCTCTGGATACAGAGGACTGGCGTTATATGGATGTAGAGCATAATATTGATGCAGTTATGAACGGAGACCTGACAGATGGTTCTATCATTTTGATGCATGATATTCATGAGCCTTCTGTACAGGCAGCGCTTCAGATCATTCCTCAGCTTGTAGAAAAAGGTTATAAGCTGATGACAGTCAGTGAGCTTGCTGCTGCAAAAGATGTAGAGCTGCAGTACGCTTCCTATGTGGATTTCTGGGACAGCAGTCTTGCGAAAGGTCTGGTGGCAGGCTATAATGGTCCTCTTCTTGAGTCAGACAGTTCTGAGGAGAGCTCCGATGACGGAAGCGACATCTCTGACGGAGAGGAAGACTATTCTGACGGAAGTGAAGAAGATTATTCTGATGGAGAAGACTACTCTGACGGAAGTGAAGAATACTGATCCTATAATAAACGGAAATAACAGTATAATAAGGGCGAACAGGAAAGCGGAAGCTCCCTGTTCGCCCTTATTCATTCGTCAGGAAAGCCGCACGGTTTGTACCGCTTTCCTGGCGTAAAATCCTGTTGAAGAGATACCTGAATTTGGGTATAATAGGAATAGATCATCTCAGAACCGGGAAAGGATCTGAGACAGGAGGACAGCGTAGTGGGCAAATGGTTTGAAGAAGCAGTATTTTATCACATGTATCCTATCGGAATGACAGGAGCACCAAGAAAAAATAAAAGTACAGAGGTAACTCACAGATTTGACAGCCTGATGAAATGGCTGCCTCATATTAAGGATCTGGGATGTACGGCAATTTATATCGGACCTCTGTTTGAGTCAACCACACATGGATATGATACCCGGGACTACAGGACTGTAGACAGGCGACTGGGAGACAATGATGATTTTAAACAGTTTGTGACGGAAGCTCATAAACTGGAAATAAGGGTTGTGGTGGATGGAGTGTTCAACCATACCGGGAGAGAATTTTTTGCGTTTCAGGATATTCAGAAGAACAGAGAGCAGTCTCCATACTGCAGCTGGTACAAGGGCATCAATTTTGGATGGAATTCCCCTTATAACGACGGTTTTGGATATGAAGCCTGGAGAAATTGTTTTGAACTGGTAAACTTAAATCTCTGGGAGCCGAAGGTAAGGGAATACCTTTTGGATGTGATCGGTTTCTGGATCGATGAATTTGATATAGATGGAATCCGACTTGACTGTGCAGACTGTCTGGAGTTTTCCTTTATGGAGGATATGAGACGGTTTACAAATGAGAAGAAAAAAGATTTCTGGCTGATGGGAGAGGTGATCCATGGAGATTACAGCCGTTATGTAAAGCCGGAAATGTTGGATTCTGTAACAAATTATGAACTGCATAAGGGACTTTATTCCGGTCATAACGATCATAATTATTTTGAGATCGCACACACTATCCGCAGGGAATTTGACGCAAACGGAGGAATTTATAAGGGACTCCGTCTGTATTCCTTTGTGGACAATCATGATGTGGACAGAATTGCGTCAAAGCTTAATGTACCGGGTCATGTCTATCCAGTGTATACGCTTCTTTTTACTCTTCCGGGAATCCCTTCTGTTTATTATGGATCAGAATGGGGGATCCAGGGACGCAAGGAAGGCGGAAATGATGATCCTCTCCGTCCGGCTGTGGATATCGAGGAGGCGCTTAAAAGTCCTGATAACCCGAAGCTTCTGGAATGGGTGAAGCTTCTGGGAAAAATCCACAGAGAAGAACCGTCACTGGCAGACGGAAGTTATCAGGAACTGCTTCTGACCAACAGGCAGTATGCTTTTGCCCGGAAGCTGGATGGAGAAGGGATTGTAGTGGCAGTGAATAATGATGAAAATCCAGCAGAACTCCGGATCAGGATTCCGGAGGGAGGCAGAAGCTATACAAGTCTGATCAGCGGAAAAGAAGCAGTGGTGCAGGATGGCTGTATCTGTGTGACACTTGCGCCTAATGAAAGTGAGATTTTTAAATTTAAGTAAATATAAGGATTAAGGGAGGTACTTTCTGATGGGAGAGAAAATGCAGTTTTCAGAGTTGGATCAATATCTGTTTGGACAGGGGACCCATTATGATATTTATAAAAAACTTGGCGCACATCCTGCTGTGGAAGGAAGAAAACAGGGTGTTTATTTTGCTGTCTGGGCGCCAAATGCTCAGTCGGTTTCTGTGATCGGAGATTTTAATAAATGGGATACAGAAGCCAATCCTATGAAAAAAGCAGGACCTATTGGTGTGTTTGAGGTTTTTGTGCCGGGAGCAAAGGTTGGGGATCTTTATAAATTCTATATTGTGGGCATGCATGGAGAAAAGCTTTATAAGGCGGATCCTTATGCAAATGAAGCGGAACTGCGCCCGGGAACAGCCTCCAGAGTTGCAGATATCGGTAATTATAAATGGAAAGATGCAACATGGATGAAGAAACGTCAGGGGTTTAATGAAGCTACAGATGCCATGTCCATTTATGAGGTACATCCTGGTTCATGGAAGAAACATCCGATCAATGAGGAAGACGAAAACGGATTTTATAATTACCGGGAATTTGCCCATGAACTTGCAAAATATGTGAAAGAAATGGGATATACCCATGTGGAATTAATGGGGATTGCAGAACATCCTTTTGATGGATCATGGGGTTATCAGGTAACCGGATATTATGCGCCTACCTCCCGTTACGGAACAGCGCAGGATTTTAAATATATGGTGGACTATCTTCACAGGAACAGGATCGGCGTGATCCTTGACTGGGTTCCGGCACATTTTCCAAGAGATGCCCATGGCCTGGCAGAATTTGACGGAACTGCTGTTTATGAGCATCAGGATCCACGTCAGGGAGAGCATCCGGACTGGGGAACCAAGATTTATAATTACGGACGTCCGGAGGTTAAGAACTTCCTGATCGCAAATGCTCTTTTCTGGGTAGAGGAATGTCATGTAGACGGTCTTCGTGTAGACGCAGTAGCCTCTATGCTGTATCTTGATTACGGCAAACAGGATGGTCAATGGGTGGCAAATAAATACGGCGATAACAAAAATCTGGAGGCTATCGAATTCTTTAAACATCTGAACACAGTTGTACTGGGAAGAAACCATGGAACAGTGATGATCGCAGAAGAGTCCACGGCATGGCCTATGGTTACAGGTAAGGCAGAGGATGACGGTCTTGGATTTTCTCTGAAATGGAATATGGGATGGATGAACGACTTTCTGGAATATATGAAGCTGGATCCGTATTTCCGTAAATTTAATCATAATAAGATGACCTTTTCCATGACTTATGCATACAGCGAAAAATACGTCCTTGTGATATCTCATGATGAAGTGGTGCATCTGAAGTGTTCTATGCTGAATAAAATGCCAGGATATCCGGACGATAAATTCAAGAATCTGAAAGCAGCCTATGCCTTCATGTTCTTCCATCCGGGCAAAAAGCTTCTGTTTATGGGACAGGAGTTTGGACAGCTTCGTGAGTGGAGTGAGGAAAGAGAGCTTGACTGGTTTCTTTTAGGTGAAGATAACCACAAGGATCTGCAGTCCTTTGTAAAGACACTTCTTCATATGTACAAAAAATATCCGGCTCTTTATGGCGGAGACAATGATCCTAAAGGCTTTGAGTGGATCAATGCAGACGATGGCGACAGAAGCATTTTCAGCTTTGTGCGTAAATCTCCGACAAAGAGAAATAACCTTCTGTTTGTGGTAAACTTTACGCCGGTAGAACGTACCGATTACCGGGTTGGCGTTCCTAAAAAGAAACAGTATAAGCTGATCATGGATGAAAACGGACTTCTGGAAAAACCACAGGTATTTAAGGCGGAAACAAAAGAGTGTGATAACAGAGAGTATTCTTTTGCATATTCACTGCCGCCATATGGAGTTGCAGTATTTACATATTGATATTTTGGATATATTCAGGACGACTTTGCCCCAATTTTTGGAAGAAAAAATATTGATTTTTGTGAAGAGATAGGGTATACTGTATGCGTCTGAAAGTTCAGACAATTACTGATGACGAAGAATCGATAATTGAATCCTGAAAGGAGAATAAAAATGAAAGTATCTAACATTAAAAATGTAGAAAAGTTTTTTGAGGTAGTAGATAGCTGTACAGGTAAAGTTGAGCTTGTAACAGGAGAGGGAGACAGACTGAACCTGAAATCCAAACTTTCCCAGTATGTATCTCTGGCAAATATCTTCTCCGGCGGAGAAATTCCGGAACTGGAAATCGTTGCTTATGAGAAAGAAGATATTGATAAGCTGTTAAACTTTATGATTAACGGCTAAGATGAAAGCAAAGGCGGGGGCATGACAGGTTCATGTCCCCGTTATGTGCCTGCTGAGGTATCTGAATGAAACAGACAGCAGGTGTATATAATAAAAAATAAACAGCTGTGACCAGGGGGTATTTTTACTTCCTGGTCAAATGTACGTTAAATTAATTAAATGAGAAAAGGGGAATAGATTATGACAAAAATTGACATTATCTCCGGTTTTCTTGGTGCCGGCAAAACAACTCTTATCAAAAAACTTCTTCAGGAGGCTTTTCAGGAAGAACAGGTTGTTCTGATCGAAAATGAATTCGGTGAGATCGGTATTGACGGAGGATTTCTGAAAGAAGCGGGAATTGAGATCCGGGAAATGAATTCCGGCTGTATCTGCTGCTCTCTGGTAGGGGATTTCGGTGCATCTCTGAAAGAGGTGATCGAGAAATATCATCCGGACAGGATCCTGATCGAGCCATCCGGCGTGGGCAAGCTGTCTGACGTGATCCGTGCGGTAAAGGATGTACAGGAAGAGACAGGTCTTGTGCTGAATAGCTATACAACTGTGGTAGACGCCAAGAAATGTAAAATGTATATGAGAAACTTTGGTGAATTCTTTAATAACCAGGTAGAGTATGCCGGAGCTATCATCATGAGCAGAACGGATATCGTGGATGAGGAAAAAGCTATGCAGTCAATGGAACTTCTCCGTGAGCTGAATGCCAAAGCTGCCATTATCACCACCCCGATCGAAAAGCTGGATGGAAAGAAGCTTCTTGAAGTAATGGAGCATCCGGTATCCCTGGAGCAGGAAATGATGGATGAGGAGGTATGCCCGGAATGCGGTCATGTACATGAGCACGGACATCATCACCATGAGGAGCACCATCACCACGGGGAACACGAACACCATCATAGCCATGATTGCGATTGCGGCCACGATCACGGGAAACACGAGCATCATCACGACCATGAGTGCGGCTGCGGCCACGATCACGGGGAACACGAACACCATCACGACCATGAGTGCGGCTGTGGTCACGAGCATCACCACCATCATGCAGACGAGGTGTTTACAAGCTGGGGATGTGAGACTGTTAAGAAATATTCCAGAGAAAATCTTGAAAAGATCCTGGAGACTCTTTCTGGATCAGAGGAGTATGGTGTGATCCTTCGTGCAAAGGGAATGCTTCCGGCAGAAGACGGAACCTGGATCTATTTTGATATGGTTCCGGAGGAAACAGAGATCCGCGAGGGTGCGCCGGAATATACCGGACGTCTCTGTGTGATCGGATCAAAATTAAACGAGGACAGGCTGGCGGAACTCTTCGGATTATAAAAGGAGGATGAGGATGAACGAGATTACAGTACCAATTTATCTGCTCACAGGTTTTCTGGAAAGCGGAAAGACCTCTTTTCTGAATTTTACTCTGCAGCAGGATTATTTTTATACAGAGGGAAGAACTCTTCTGATCCTTTGCGAAGAGGGAGAAGTGGAATATGACAAAGCAGTTCTGGAAATGAGCAATACGGTAGTGGAGGTTATTGAAAAAGAGGAAGACCTTACTACAGACCGTCTGGCAGCTATGGATATCCTGTACCAGCCGGAAAGAGTAATTATAGAATATAACGGTATGTGGCTGGTAAGCAATTTTGAAAAAATGGAAAAACCGGCAGGCTGGGGCATAGAGCAGCAGATTACCTGTGTAGATGCCAGCACTTTCCAGATGTATATGGCAAATATGAAATCTATTTTTATGGATATGGTAAGAGGAAGCGACATGGTTGTATTTAACCGCTGCAAAAAAGAAGATCCTCTTGCTACCTACAGAAGAGGAATCAAGGTTGCCAACCAGAGGGCAGAGGTGATCTTTGAGGATGAAGAAGGCGAGCTGGATGATATTTTCCAGGATGAGATGCCTTTTGATGTCAATGCTCCGGTGATCGAGATCCTTCCGGAGGATTATGGTATCTGGTTTGTGGACGCGATGGATCATCCGGAGACTTATGCAGATAAAACTGTGAAATTTAAGGCAAGAGTCATGAAACCAAGAGGAATGGGAAGTAAATTTTTTGTTCCGGGCCGTACCGCAATGACCTGCTGTGCAGACGATACCACGTTTCTGGGCTATGTGTGCAAAAGCGCTTTTGCACCGAAGCTGAATCCGGGACAGTGGGTGGAGGTCACTGCAAAGGTGGGCATTGAAAACCGTATGGAATATCAGGGAGAAGGAATCGTACTTTATGCAGATTTTGTAGAACCCTGCGAGCCGCTGGAAGAAGAAATGGTATATTTTAATTAAGGAGAAAAGGCATGTATTTAGTAGTTGGTCTGGGAAATCCAGGAAGGCAGTATGAAGCCACCCGGCACAACATGGGCTTTGATGTGATCGACCGTCTGGTGGAGGAACACAGGATTCCCCAGGGCGGCGTAAAATTCAATGCCATGTATGGAAAAGGAATCATAGGAGGAGAGCAGGCGCTTCTGATGAAACCTCTTTCTTATATGAATCTGAGCGGAGGCCCTGTAAGGGATATGGCGCATTATTTTAAGATCGATCCGGAAACAGAGATGATCGTGATTTATGATGACATTGATCTGGAACCGGGACAGTTAAGAATCCGGAAGCAGGGAAGCGCCGGAGGCCATAACGGGATCAAGGATCTTATCAAACAGCTGGGAACACAGAAATTTGTCCGTATCAAGGTTGGTGTAGGAGCCAAGCCACAGGGCTGGGATCTGGCAGACCATGTTCTGGGAAGATTTGATACTCAGCAAAGAAAGCTGGTGGACGAGGCGCAGGAGCGCGCGGCAAAAGCTGTGGAAATGATTCTTTCCAGGGGAACAGACGCAGCCATGAATGAGTTCAACAAAAAAACGGGGGTCGTATGAAAACATTTTTGCAGCCTCTGCAAAAGCTTGCAGAGATGGAGGAAATCCAGGCACAGGCGAAAAATAACTGTGGTGTCCTGGCTGTCAGCGGCTGTATGGAGTCCCAGAAGGCACATATGATATATGGGCTTTCCGGGCTCTTTCCATGTCATCTGATTATTTCTGAGGATGAGCGCAGCGCAAAACAGATTTATGAAGATTATCGTTTTTATGAAAAAAATGTTTATTATTATCCGGCCAGGGATCTTCTTTTTTTTCAGGCAGATATCCATGGAAATCTCCTGATTCGTCAGAGAATGCAGGTGATCCGGGCTCTTCTGACTCAGGAGGAGATAACGGTGGTCACAAGCGTGGACGGCTGTATGGACTTTCTGGCGCCGCTTCAGGAAATCCGTGGACAGATCCTTGCTTTTCGCAATGACAGCCAGCTGGATATTGATAAGCTGAAAACAGACCTTGTTGCCATGGGCTATGAACGTGTGGGGCAGGTAGAAATGCCGGGACAGTTTTCCATAAGGGGAGGAATCATTGACATTTATTCCCTTACAGAGGAGAATCCCTGGAGAATCGAGCTGTGGGGAGACGAAATTGATTCCATCCGAAGCTTTGACGCCCAGAGTCAGCGTTCCATTGAGAATCTGGAGGAGATCGTGATCTATCCGGCGGCGGAGCAGCAGGTGGAAAAAAGCGGAATCACATTTCTGGATTATTTTGATCCGGAGCGTTCCATGATATTTCTGGATGAACCGAACCGGCTTACAGAAAATGCAAAAGCGGTGGAAGAAGAATTCCGTCAGAGCTGCCGGAACCGTGAAGAAAAAGGAGAGCAGAATCTTTCGGAAGGCTGGATGTGTTCCTGGGAGGAAGTCTGCCGGAAGCTGAACAGAAGAAACTGTGTGTCTCTTTCTTCACTGGAACCAAAGAGATCCGGATGGAACATCACAGGAGTACACAACCTTACTGTAAAATCTATGAGCTCCTATCAGAGCAGCTTTGAGCTTCTGGTAAAGGATCTGCAGAAATACAAAAAACAGGGTTATCAGATCGTCCTGATGTCCGGATCCAGAACAAGGGCAGAGCGTCTGGCAAAGGACTTGCAGGACGAGGGTCTCAATGCTTTTTACGGGCAGGACAGCGAGCGCATTCTGGAACCCGGAGAGATCATGGTGGTATACGGTCATGCCCGGAAAGGCTTTGAATATCCGCTGGTAAAATTTGCCGTGATAACGGAGACGGATATTTTTGGCAAGGAGCAGAAACCCCGAAAGAAAAAGAAAAATTACAGCGGTCAGAGGATCCAGGACTTTTCAGAGCTGTCCATTGGAGATTTTGTAGTCCATGAAAAACATGGGCTTGGTATTTATAAAGGAATTGAAAAGGTCGAAGTAGACCGGATCGTCAAGGATTATATCAAGATAGAATACCGGGGCGGAAGCAATCTTTATATTCTTGCAACACAGCTGGATTCTCTGCAGAAATATTCCGGCGCAGAGGCGGCAAAAGCTCCAAGGCTGAACAAGCTGGGTGGGCAGGAATGGAAAAAGACAAAATCCAGAGTAAAGGGCGCTGTGCGGAACATCGCGAAAGAGCTGGTAGAACTTTATGCAGTGCGTCAGGAAAAAGAAGGCTATGTGTGCGGACCGGATACCGTATGGCAGAGAGAGTTTGAGGAGATGTTTCCCTATGAGGAGACGGAAGATCAGCTTGCCGCTATCGAGGACACAAAAAAAGATATGGAAAGTACCAAGATCATGGATCGTCTGGTGTGCGGAGACGTAGGCTACGGAAAGACGGAGATCGCTCTCCGGGCAGCTTTTAAGGCGGTACAGGAAAGCCGCCAGGTTATTTATCTTGTGCCAACGACCATCCTTGCCCAGCAGGTTTACAACACCTTTGTGCAGAGAATGAAAGAGTTTCCGGTAAGGGTGGATCTTCTGTGCCGCTTCCGTACTCCTGCTCAGCAGCAGAAGACCATCAGCGATCTGAAAAAAGGTCAGGTGGATATCATCGTGGGAACCCACCGCGTTCTTTCAAAGGATGTGGAGTTTAAGAATCTGGGACTTCTGATCATTGATGAGGAACAGAGATTTGGCGTTGTCCACAAAGAAAAGATCAAGCAGCTGAAAAAAGATATCGACGTTCTCACGCTGACGGCTACTCCGATTCCAAGGACACTTCATATGAGCCTTATCGGAATCCGTGACATGAGTGTGCTGGAAGAGCCGCCTATGGATCGTGTGCCCATTCAGACTTATGTAATGGAGTATGATGAAGAAACAGTTCGGGAGGCAGTAAACCGTGAGCTGCGCCGGGGCGGTCAGGTTTATTATGTATATAACCGGGTCAATGATATTGCGGAGGTGGCACTGAGGCTGTCCAGGCTGCTTCCAGATGCGAGGATTGATTTTGCACATGGTCAGATGAGCGAGCGGGAGCTGGAAGGCGTGATGTTTGCTTTTATTAATGGGGATATTGATGTGCTGGTATCCACTACCATCATTGAGACAGGTCTTGATATTTCTAATGTAAATACCATGATCATCCATGATTCTGACCGTTACGGTCTGTCTCAGCTTTATCAGCTCCGGGGACGTATCGGACGCTCCAACCGGACAGCATATGCGTTTCTGATGTACCGCAAAAATACCATGCTGAAGGAAACAGCAGAAAAAAGGCTTTCTGCTATTCGGGAATATACAGATCTGGGAAGCGGATTCAAGATCGCCATGCGCGATCTGGAGCTTCGCGGCGCAGGGAATCTTCTGGGGGCAGAGCAGCACGGTCATATGAACGCAGTAGGATATGACCTTTACTGTAAGATGCTCAGTGAGGCGGTAAAGGAAGCGAAGGGAATCCATACCATGGAGGATTTTGAGACAACGATCGACCTGACTATGGACGCTTTTATCCCGGATTCCTATAT
Source organism: uncultured Blautia sp. (assembly GCA_900553515.1). Taxonomy (GTDB): domain Bacteria; phylum Bacillota; class Clostridia; order Lachnospirales; family Lachnospiraceae; genus Blautia_A. Next base: position 26,495 of record USDN01000032.1, read on the forward strand.
CAGTAACGAATACCAGAAACTGGATATTTACAAAAGGATTGCCGGGATTGAAAATCAGCAGGACTATGACGATATGCTGGAAGAGCTTCTGGATCGTTTCGGAGAGATGCCCAAAGCAGTACTGAACCTTCTGGCTATTGCAAGGATGAAAGCTCTTGCCCACAGGTCTTATGTAACAGAAATCAAACAGCTGGGAAAAGATATGCGGATCACTCTTTATGAAAAGGCGCAGATCGATCCTTCAGGCATTCCTGCCCTGATGCAGAAGTACCGGAGGGGGCTGCAGTTTAAGGCGGAACAGGAACCGAAATTTATTTTTACCCCCCAGGGGCGTGTGCTGGAAGCGCTGACAGAATTTCTGGAAGGGCTGAATCAGCTGGTGGAGGAGTAGTGAAGCTGTAATTGAAGACGCAGGTTTTGCAGAAGGTATTGTGGCAAATATGTGAAAAATCATGTATTTTTGTGTTTCTCCTTGCTCTCAGAGCGAAAAAAGTTTATACTTGTAGCTATGAAATCAGGCTACAATGGAGGATAATATGAAAAAAATATCAAAAAGAGCAGCTGTTGCCGCACTTGCAGGCGTAATGGCTATGGGAATGCTTACAGGCTGCGGTGAGAAAAAATTAGATGGAACCAAAACAGTTGCCACTGTGGACGGAACAGAGATCCCAATGGGTGTACTGAGCATCATGGTACGTCAGAGTCAGGCTCAGACAGAAGCAATGTATGCAAGCTTTATGGGCGGTTCTGATTTTGCTATCTGGGAGACAGAGGCAGAAGAGGGCAAAACATTTGGTCAGCAGGCAGTAGAGCAGTCTCTGGAAGAACTGGAGACCATGTATATCATGAAAGAAAAGGCGGCAGATTATGGTGTGGAGATCACAGAAGAAGATCAGAAAGCCATTGCAGAAGCAGCTGCAGAATTTATAAAGGCCAACAGCCAGGAAACTATTGAAAAACTGGCGGTTACGGAAGATCAGGTAAAAACTTATCTGGAACTTAGAACCTATGAGGCTCGTATGCATGATCCTATTGTGGCAGATGTGGATACAGAAGTATCAGAAGAAGAGTCACAGCAGTCTTCTTTCAGTTACGTAAGTATCAGTACGGCAGATCTTGAAGAAGAGGAAATAAAGAAGAAAAAAGAAGAAGCACAGAAAATCCTGGATAATATGAAAAAAGATCCGGAAGCGGACTTTGACGAGATCGTAAAAGCCGTCAATGAAGAATATACAGCCCTTGACGGAACTTTTGATACGACAGCTCCGGAGGATGAGGATGATGCTTCTTCCAGTTATCCGACCAAGGTGCTGGAGGTACTTAGATCCCTTAAAGACGGAGAAATGGGACCGGATGTGATCGAGACAGACACAGGATATTATGTTGTCAGACTGGATAAGATCAATGATGAGGAAGCTACTGCAGATAAAAAGGATTCCATCATTGAAGAAAGAAAAAGTGAGCTTTATACAGACACTACTGCAAGCTGGAGAGAGGAAGCAGAGATCACTGTAGATAAAAAAGTTCTGAAAACTCTTACCATTACAGACAACAATAAATTTGTCATTTCTGTACCTGAGACAGAAGAAGGTGCAGAAGATACATCAGAGGAGACACCTGCAGAAGAAACCGCAGAGGATGCTGCTTCCGAGGAACTTCCGGAAGATGAGGTACTGGTGCCGGCAGAAGAAGAGGCTGAGGCAGCAGGAGAAGAAACAGCAGAAT